>JAUIJR010000289.1 GCA_030431075.1 Polyangia bacterium
CTGATCTTGTTGATCGCTCCCGTCGCCTACGGCCTGAGCGAGCTGACCAAGCACAACCGCTGGCTACAAGCGGGAGCGATGATCGCCTTGTTCGCCGTCTTCCACCTGGTGGTGAAGGCCTTCTCCCACAACGAGGAGGAGGACATTGCGGACTGAGTCCGCGCGGCTCCAACGAGCCCAAAGAAAAAGGCCCGACGCGCGAGCATCGGGCCTTTCTCTTTTTGGGGACGCGCCCGCTCAGGCTTCCATCGGATCGGCCTGCGTGGCCTCGGGCGCGCCACCTTCGGCGCAGCGCGGGCACACGGCATTTCGATGCATGAGCTTGGCCAAGCCCCAACCGACGAGGGCGCCGACACCGGCTCCTCGCGCGCGGCGGGTGATCACGGCGCCGGTGACCGCACCGACGGCCGATGCGAATTTGACGCTCGGCTTTTGCTCGAGGTGAAAGTAGACATCACATTTGGGACAGCGCATGCGCATGGTGTTCTCCGGTCTTCTGCTGGTTGGGGGCTGGTGCGGGTTGGGGGTTGGGTGCTGTGGCGACGGCGAGATCAGTACTGGCTCAGGCCTCGTCGTGTTCCGACCGCCCATCCATTCGGGTGGCCTTTTGGGTGGCCTGGTTCAACAGGCGCATGAGCAGGTAGGCGAGTCCGCCCACCGCCGCGGCCGAGGCGAGTAGCTTGAGCACCTGCGGAGCTTTGTGCGGCTCGGCGTCGAGCTGCGCGTGAATGCCCGTCAAGATCTGCGCCGCCGAGCCCTTGGGTCGCGGACCTTCGGGGTCCTCCCAGCGATGCACGCTGCGCGCGTCGACGCCGAGGAGCTTGGCAAACTCGCTTCGACTCAGGCCCATGCGCTCGCGCAGGGCTTGGACGCGTTCGGCGGACCACACGGGCAAGAGTGACAATTGTCCGGACGATTGTCGAGCGATTGTCGAAAATTGGGCGTGAAAGGCCCGAATTCGGCGGATCTCGACGCGACCCGACGAAGTGGGCGCATCGAGCGCCGACCGCCTCAGTCCAGCGACTCGAGCTCGAGCAGCGGGGCGCCGCGGTCCACGTCGTCGCCGTCGGCGGCCAAGATGGCGAGCACCTTGGCGCGCGCGGGCAGGCCGGCGCCGCCGTAGCTGATGCGGTTGAAGGTCTTCATGACCTCCAAGATGGCGATCGTTTGGCCCGTGGTGATCTCGTCGCCGACGCGGACGAAGGGATCTTTGTCGGGGCCGGGCTTGGCGTAGAAGCGCCCAGAGCTGGGCGCCTTGAAGACCAAGCCGCCCGCGCCGGGTCCCGCATCTGCGGCCGCCGCAGCGGCCGCCCCGACCGAAGCGGCCGAGGGGTCCACGCTGAGCAGCGGGCTGTCGTAGCCGACGGGCAAGCGTGCGCGCTCTTTGCCCTCGTTTCGCACCACCAGGCCGCCGGCACCGGCCGGCGCGAAGAGTCGGGCGAAGCGGCCGAGGATCTCGATGCGACCGATGCACTCACCGGGCGCGAGCGCGTGGCCCTCGGCCGGGCCTTCGCGCCACAAGCCCACGGTGGGGCTGCGCAGTTCGACGTGCCCGGCCTCGTCGCGGACCGCGAGGGCCTCGAGGTCGGGGAGTTGGTGGGGGCCGTGGTGGCCTTGTAGTTCGCTCATCAGCGCACCCCTCCGGAGATGAGTTCGAGATCGTGCATGGACCAGATCCTCGGGTTCTTGATGCGGCGATAGCCGGTGCCCTGGTAGCTCATCTCGACCAAGGCGCCGAGGTAGTTGCGCAGCTCGTCGAGGCGGATGATCTCGTCGGTGTCCATCTGCCGGGCGGCCACGTAGGGATCCATGTCGGCCTCGATCCGGGCGGCGACTTGGCTCATGCCCTTTTCGATCTCGGCGCGCTCGGCCGGATCCTCGCTCACGATCTCGAAGTCGTCGTCGAGCTTGGTGTTGTAGGTGGCGATGGCCAAGGTGCGGCCCTCCATCACCGACAAGCGCGACACCGTCGTCGACAGCTGCACCACCGGGTCGTAGGGCAGGCCGCTCATCGCGTAGTAGCCGGCGCCCGAGGCCTTGCGCAAAAGCACGGTGAACATGGGCACCTCGTTGGTGCTGTTCGTGTAGATGAGGCTCGAGCCGTAGCCCAAGAGGCCCTGCACCTCGGCTTCGAGGCCGACGTCGAAGCCCGCGATGTCCTGCAGCCAGATCAGCGGGATGCCGTCGGCGTTGCAAGCGCGGGAGAAGGCGGCGATCTTGGCGATGCCCGCCCGGTACAAGATGCCGGCCGGACGCTTTTGACCGGGATGCTCCGGGTCGTCGACCAGGCCCTGGCGGTTGATGATGAAGCCGGCGTACAGGCCCCCGATCCGGCCGACGCCGCAGATCATCTCTTCGCCGATCTGGGGCATCAGCTCCCAAAAGAGGCTCTGGTCGCACAGGCGCGCGAGCACCTCTTCGGCTTGGTAGGCCTCGCGGTGATCCGGCGGCAACAAGCCGCGCAGCTCGTGGGCGGGGAAGGCCGGGTCCATGGGCCCGAGATCGCCGCGGTAGTAGTCGGCGGCCGAGCTCGGCAAGCGGCGCAGCTCGGCGCGCAGGCTGTCGATCAGCACCTCGTCGTTGGGCACGCGCACGTCGGCGCAGCGGCTTTGGTGCACGTGCACCTCGGGTCCGCCGATGTCCAAGCTGGTGATCTTGAGGGACTTGGCGCCTTTGATCAACGCGGCGCCGGCGATCACCATGTAGGCCTGCTCGGTCATGTAGACGCGGTCGGAGATGATCGGCATGTAGCCGCCGCCCGCGATGCAGTCGCCAAAGACCCCGGCGAGCTGGGGGACGCCCGCGGCCGAGAGCTGGGCGTTCTTTTTGAAGATGTGACCGGCCCCGGTCGCGCCGGGGAAGCTCTTGGACTGCTCGGGCAAGAACAAGCCGGAGCAGTCGACGAGGTACACCGTCGGCAAGCGCAAGCGAAGCGCCATGGTCTGCGCGCGCTCGATCTTCTCGGGGGTCTTGGGCCACCAAGAGCCGGAGGCCACCGTGTTGTCGTTGGCGATGACCATGCACCAGCGGCCCTCGACCTGGGCGAAGGCCGTGACCACGCCCGCGCCGGGGCTCTCGAGGCCGCGCTCGCCGAACTTCAGGCCGTGGTTGACGAAGGTCCCGACCTCGAGGGGCGTGGTGCCCGGATCGGCCAGCATGGCCAAGCGCTCGCGCGCGGTGAGCTTGCCTTTCTTGTGGACGCGCTCGACGTACTTCTCGCCCCAGCCGCCGTGCACTTTGGCGCGCTGGTCGGCGAGTCGTTGCTCGTGCCCGTCGAGGGTCTCGCGGTACTCCTCGAAGGTTCGCGCGTCGCAGACTTGCTCGCGCGCATTGCCGATCGGTCGCAGCGGTACGCGGGCCACTAGTGCGCCCCTCCTTCGCTCGACCATCCGGGAATGGCCCGCGTGTCGTAGTCGTTGGAACGAAAGGCTTCGCTGCGCAAGATGGCGAGGTGCATGGGGATGGTGGTGGGCACGCCGCGGCACTCGAGGGCCTCGAGGCCGGCGATCATGCGGTCACAAGCTTCGTTGCGGTCCTTGCCCGCGGCGATGACCTTGCAAAGAAGGCTGTCGTAAAAGGGCGGGACTTCGTAGCCGGCTTCGACGTGGGTGTCGACGCGGATGCCCTCGCCTTGGGGCAAGGTCCACGCTTCGAGCACACCCGGCGCGGGGCGAAAGCCCTGGCTCGGGTCTTCGGCGTTGATGCGGCACTCGATGGCGTGGCCCCCGAGTTCGATCTGCGCTTGGGTGAAGGACAGCCGGTGGCCGGCCGCGACGCGGATCTGCTCGGCCACCAAGTCGACGCCGCTGCGCATCTCGGACACGCAGTGCTCGACTTGCAAGCGCGTGTTCATCTCCATGAAGCGCAAGGTCCCGTCGTGGTCCAACAAGAACTCCATGGTGCCGGCGCCCACGTAGCCGATCTCGGCCGTCGCCCGCACGGCCGCGTCGAGGGTGCGCGCGCGCTCCTCGTCGTCGAGCACGATGGCCGGGCTCTCCTCGATCAGCTTTTGGTGGTTGCGCTGCACCGTGCAGTCGCGCTCGCCGACATGCACCACGTTGCCGTAGCGGTCGGCCATCAGCTGGATCTCGATGTGGCGGCCGCCCTCGATCAGCTTCTCGAGGTACATGCGCGGGTCACCAAAGGCCGCGCGCGCCTCGGCTTGGGCGTCCAAAAAGGCGCCTTCGATCTCGGCGTCGCTTCGCGCGACTCGCATGCCTCGGCCGCCGCCGCCGCTTTCGGCTTTGAGCAAGACCGGGTAGCCCGTCGCCTCGGCGACCTCGCGGGCGTGGGCCGCATCGCGCAAGACCCCGTCGCTGCCCGGGATCAGGCGCAAGCCCGCTTCGCCCATGGCCTTTTTGGCCGGCGTCTTTTTGCCCATCAAGCTCATGACGTGGGCGGGCGGGCCGATGAAGGTCACCCCGTGCTGCTCGCACAAGGCGGCGAAGCGCGGGTTTTCTGCCAAGAATCCCCAGCCCGGATGCAGGGCCGTGCAGCCCGTTTGGACGGCGGCTTGGACGACCCGCTCCATGTCCAGGTAGCTCGAGGTGCTGCGACCGGGACCCAAGACCACGTGCTCGCGCTCGCGAACCCAAGGCCCCTCGCGGTCGGCCGTACTGACGCCAAAGACGGGGGTGATGCCCATGGCGTCGCAGCTGCGGGCGACCCGGGCGGCGACCTCCCCGCGGTTGGCGACAAAGAGGCGGTGAAAGCCCGACATGCGTCGCGGAAGCTACCACGCCAAAACCGCTTTCGAGCCCTCGTGGCCGAACGCAGATCACGCTCGAAGAAACGTTGTCCGCGCGATGGCGCCCCAAAAAACAGCGAGGGAGGCTCCCGGTCGGAGTCTCCCTCGCTGCGTTTGGCGGAGCCGGAGGGATTCGAACCCTCGGTACAGTTTCCCATACACAGGATTAGCAATCCTGCACCTTCAGCCACTCGGTCACGGCTCCGGACCCTGGCTTGGGGGGCCGGAACCTAGCTAGCTTCCCCCGCCGACGCAAGCCATCTCACCCGCGCCTTGCTGCGGCCGCCCCCGGGCGGCAGACTGCCGCGGATGCGCGCGAGTTTGTCCGCCGAGCGTCCCACCGACGCCGTCGCGCTCTTTCGCGTGCTGGGTCTCGAGACCCTGTTTTTGGTGGGCGCCTTCGCGGTGGGCATCGTCATCGCCGGCATCGCCGCGGCGGGGATGGAGTCGCTGCGCGGCGTCCCCCTCGAAGAAGATCCGATGGCGGCGCTGCTGCTCAGCCCGCTGATCATCGCAGTTGCGGCCTTCATCTACCGCCTGGCCGCCAAAAGCGCAGATCCCGCTGAGACGGGCGCAGGTCCGCGCCCCGACAAGCTTGCCGTGCTTCCGACGCTCGCCTTGACGTTGGGCCTCGGGATCGCGCTGATCGTCGGCTCCACCGCCTTGTCGTGGCTCTTCGAACGGATCGGGTGGGTGGTGGTCGAGCAAGGCCGCGTGGTCGAGATGACGACGGCCGTCGACGGCGGCATCAACCCGGCGGTCTTCGTGCTGGCCCCGGTCGCCGGCCTCGCGGCGCCCTTGGCCGAAGAGTGGCTCTTTCGCGGCTGGTACTTTCGCCGCTTGGCCCGACGCGGCCCGCTGTGGATGGCCTATGCCGCCTCGGCCCTGATGTTCGCGGCGATCCACGGCAACGTGCACGGGATCCCCATCTACCTGCTGCAAGCGTGCGTCTTCGCCTTCGCCTACGCCCGCAGCGGCCGGCTCTGGGCCGCGGTCGGCGTCCACTTCATCAACAACGCGGTGACGCTGGCGTTGCTGGTCTTCGTGCAGGCGCCGGTCGTCTGAGCGAGCCATCGGCCCTTTGGCACCACGACGCGCAATCGGCGCAAATTCACAGGCCCCCAACTGTTGCATCGCGTGGCGAGGTCGGCTATGAAGCGCGCCCCAAGCACCCGTAGCTCAGCTGGATAGAGCGTCGGTCTACGGAACCGAAAGTCGGGCGTTCGAATCGCTCCGGGTGCGCCACCCCGCTTCGCAAGAAGCGGGGTTTTTTACGTTTTGGGGGGTGGGGGATCAGGGCTTTGTCAACATGCTAAGTTGTCAACATGTCGGCCGACGGGCTCGATGCGGGCGAACGGATGCAGCGCGAGATCATCGCGTCCTGGTCGCCGGCCAAGCGCCTCGCGCGGGTCTTCGAAATCAGCGAGGCCGCCTTCGAGCTGGCGCGTGTCGGGATCCGCGCGCGCCATCCGGAGTACAGCGAACAAGACGCCGAGTGGGCGCGGCGCCGCATGGCCTGGGGCGACGCGCTCTTCCGGGCTGCCCACCCCGAGGCGCCACTGCTCGAGCCTTGAGGTCGAAGTGACGCAACCGACGGAGGCTTTGGCGCTCGCGTTGCGAATGGGAGAACGCCTCGATGCGGCCGGTCTCCCCTATATGGTCGTGGGGAGCGTCGCGGCGGCGATCCACGGCTACTTCCGCACGACGATGGACCTCGATGTCGTGGTCGCGCGCTCCCCGGCCGGCGTCCGTCGATTCGTCGCGTCACTGGACCCCGAAGACCACTACGTCGACCTCGAAGCCGCCCTCGAAGCGCTACGCCGAGGCTCCCAGTTCAACGTCATCGAGTTCGAGTCGGGCTGGAAGGTGGACTTCATTGCGCTTCCAGACACCGAATTCGACCGCGAGCAGCTGGCCGACGCACAACGGGTCGAGGCGGGAGGCTCTACGGTCCAGGTCGCTCGCGCAGAAGCGACCATCGTGGCCAAGCTGCGGTGGGCGCAAAGTTCCGGTTCGGCGCGGCAGCTCGAGGATGTGACGCGCCTGTACGAGCTGTTGCGGCCAGGCCTGGATGTCGAGCTCCTCCGCCGTTGGGGCCAGCTGGCCGGGGTGGCGGCCGAACTCGAGGCCGTGCTGGCCGATTGATGCGAACGTCGGTCTCGCAGGCGCGTTGATTCCGCGGCCGCCAGGCGTCATCGTTCGCGGGTGAGTGCCGCGCAAGATGCACGCGACGAAGTCTTCATGCGCGAAGCCTTGCGCTTGGCGAGGCAGGCGGCGGCGCGGGGGGATG
>JAUIJR010000290.1 GCA_030431075.1 Polyangia bacterium
CGTCGGTCTCATCGCTGAGCATCTCGGGCAGGTCGTTGTTGAAGTCACGCCAGCTGGCGACGAGTTCGAGCCCAGGCGCCGGCGAGACATCGCGGAACTCGATGGGGCCCACCTCTCCATCGTCCGTGTCGCTGTCGACGAACTCGCGCATCCACGAGTTGAGCTCCGCGTGCGCGGGCTGCCAGCCGCCTTCGGCCGTGCGGACGACGAGGACGCTCTCGTACTCGATGACGTAGCCGCTCTCCGAAAAGCCCAGGTTCACGACGGCGGCTTCGCGGATCGAGCCCTCCGGAGATCCGGACTTGGCGCGCACTTGGATGTCGCAGCCACACCAGTAGTCGTAGTCGATGCTCTCTTCGACCGCATCGATGGCCTCGACCTCGCCTTCGCTCAGGCAGTCGAGCTTCTTCGTCTCGGCTGCGCACCAAGCCTCGAGGGTGTCGGGGCCCTTCGGGGGCGGCACGGTGGCGAGCCCGGCAAGCTTGGCCTCGACGGTGGCGTTGTCGCGGTGGACGAGCGAAAGCTCGTAGTGCAGCTTGGCCAGGGCCGGGTCGCCCTTGGCCTCGGCGATCAGGCCCAGGTTGTAAAAGAGCGCGCCGAGCTTGCGAGAGTCTTCGGTGCGATTGGTGGCGTCCTCGGTCCAGCGCAGAGCATCGTCCAACTTGCCCGCCTTGTAAGAGGCATAGCCGAGCTCGCCGAGCACCGAGGCGTCGTTCGGGCGCAGCTCTCGCGCCTTGCCCAGCTGCGCGAAGGCCTCGTCGAAGTCCTTGGCCTTGCTCGCCTTGCGACCGGCGTCGAGGTGCGTCTGAAAGGTGTTCGCGCGCGCCTTGGCCTCGTCGATCTGCTTTGGACTCGGCTTCGTGCGTGCGTGGGGGATCTCGGGGATCTTGTTGGAGTCGGGCTTCGCGTCGGGCTTCGCGTCGGGCTGGGCCTCGGGCTTGGCCTCGGGCTTGGGCGTCTCGCTGGGGGCCGGGTCCTCGGGCTTGGCCGCCTCGGCGGCCGTGGCTTCGGGCTTCGGCGCCTCGCCCCCGTCGCACGCGAGACCAAGAGCTACGGAGATGAAGGCGAGTCCGCGTCGCATCCCCCACGTCGTACCGCGATTCAGCGCCCCGGGGCGCCGCACTTCGCCGGCCTCGATGAGAGGCAATCCGCTTTGGCCGCCTAGGCACCGGCAATGCCTCAGTAGGCCACCGTAACGCATCGTCGAAGAGGCTTGCGTTCGGTTTCGTCGATCACGGCGACGGCGAAGTCCGAAAAGCTGATGCGCGAGCGACCCTCCTCATCCACGAGCAAGCGCTCGCCGCCCCTTCGGAAGCTTCCAGTTCGAGGTCCTGGCTCGAGAAACGCCGGCGGGCTGACGTAGGTCCACGCGAGGCTTCGAGATGCCCGGAGTCGCGCGAGTTGCTCTACGCAGGCCTGCGCAATGGGTCGCCATGCCTCACGAACGAAGCGGGGGTCGTCGAGTACCCGTCCCCTCGCGGACCCGGGCACGCGCAAACTGGCGGCGCCCCCCACGACCACCAAGGGACGCGAAGTCGTCTCGAGCCCGCGAATCAGTCCCCCGATGGCCGCCGCATGTTCGGCTTCTCGCCCCGACGCGGGCCGAGTCGCACTCACCACGACGTCGAAAGCAGGAGATAGGTGCGCCACCGCCTCGGCGTCGACCGCATCACTTCGCACATACTCGATGCCTTCGACGAGACCGGATGCTCGACTTCGACTCACGCCTACGACCCTGTGACCCCGGCGACGCGCTTCGACGACGAGATGTCGGCCGATCTGTCCCGTCGCGCCGTAGACCAAGACTCGCTTGCGATCAGGCCGCGCCATCGTCATACCCCATGGCGCTCAAGAAGCGCGCGAAAGAGCTGTCGACGGCTGCTCGCCCCCCACCGCGAATGACCCGCCCCCAGGTGTACCCGAAGACGTCCTCGAAACTGTAGTTCGACAGGCGCTCTCGAAGCTCGAGAACGTCGCGTGTGCGCAAGGGGATCAGGTTTGGATAGCTGTACATGAACGACACGTGCCGTCGATCCATCACCACTTGTGGCATGTCTCCGGAGAAGAGAGCTCCCCCCGGGCGCGGCCCGGCCGCCCAGTGAAGGGCCGTACTGCCGGGAAAGTGACCTCCCATGCGGATGAGGGTCACAGAGTCGGAGAGCGGCAGCTCATCGCCCGACCACAGCTCGATCGAAGGGTGGGGTCGCGCGACCCACTTGCGATCCGCCTCATGCAGGAGGATCGGAACCCCACCAAGGGCGTCGCTCCACTCCGCCATCGAGGCGTAGAAGTGTGGATGCGAGATGATGATCCGGTCGACTCCCCCTCGAGCCTCGAGCCTCTGTACGGCCTCAGGCGTCACGAGTGGGATTGACTCCCACAAGATGTTGCCTGCGTCGGTCGGCAGCAAGAAGGCGCGTTGATCGATCGCAAAGGCGGGCGTCAGCCCGAGACCCAACAGTCCGTGCTCCTCCTCGATCCGTATCGCATGGTCTCGGCCCAGCGCGTCGTGCGTGGTCCATCGTTGCCCGCGCCAACCGACGTACTGACGCTCGTCGGCGCAGACCCGACAGGTCGTCGGCGCCGTTTCGCGCGCGGCGTGCTGGGTCCCGCAAGTCTCGCAGATGTAGTTCTCGAGTCGTGTCATGGGCCCAAGGTGGGGCACGGGTGTGCTACACACCAATCCTCGAGCGATGCTGAACCATGAGTGACGCGAATGAACGACGCTGGGCATCGGCCCTCGCGGCCCTCGACGCGAACCTCTTGGTCGCCCTCGACGCCCTCGTGCAAGAGTCGAGCGTCACACGTGCTGCTCGACGCGTCGGAATCACCCAGTCGGCGATGAGCCAGACCCTGGGTCGGCTCCGTCGACAGTTCGACGACCCAATCCTCGTCAAGGTCGGACGCAGCATGGAAGCGAGTCCCTTTGCGCTTCGGATCCGTGCGCGGCTTCACGCAGCCCTGGGCGAGCTCGAAGCCGTCGTACGCGACCGGCCCACCTTCGATCCGAGTGCAGCCACGCAACGCTTCGTCATCGCCACCGTGGACTACCTCACGATGCTCTTGGTACCTGCACTGCGAAGGCTCGTCGCCGCCGAGGCACCGGGAGTACGCCTCGCCATCCACGCTCTCGATTCAGAGTCGGTCACCGATCGGCTCGCCCGCGGCGTCGCCCAGCTCTACGTCGGCGTACGAAGTCAGAGCGAGCGTGCCCTGGAGACCCAGCCGCTCCACGACGAGCGACTCGTCGTCTTGCTGCGTCGCAATCATCCTCTCGCCACCGGTCCGCTCTCTCTCGAGGCCTACGCCGAAGCCGAGCATGTGCACGTGAGCCCCCGGCGAGAAGCCGGCTCAATCGTCGGCCGCGGCCTTTCGGCGGCGGGCTACGATCGCAAGGTCGCGGTGGAAGTCCCCTTTTTCGCGCTGCTGCCGGACATCCTGGGTGACTCCGAGCTCATAGCGACCGTGCCCAGCCGGATCGCGAATCTCTTTGCTGCGGACTACGAGCTCCTCGTCCGCCCGGTTCCCCTCAGCTTGCCGGACTTCGAGGTTTGCATGGCCTGGCACCCGACCTTTGCCGCCGACCCGGCGTTGCATTGGATTCGAGGCGCCGTCGAGCGCGTCGCATCGGATTCGTGAGCCGAATGGCTCGTCATCGACTGCGGATTGGTGCCCTCGCGTTGGGGCTCTCATCTTCTTCGGCATGATGACTTCAACCACGCCCTCCCCTCACCCGGCCCTCCAACGCGTCCTACTCATCGGCGCCAGTGGGCTGATCGGACGCGCCATCCGCGAGCGCCTCGAGGCTTCCCCGCATCCCTACGAGGTCATCGGCCTCAGCCGCCGCAGCCAGCCGAACCTCGATCTCGAGGACCGCGCGTCGATCACTCGAGCCCTCCGCGCGCTCGCCCCCTTTGATCATGTCGTGGTGGCGGCCGGGGAGGCCGAGTTCGTTCCCGTCGAGGCCCTGAGCGAACTCAACTTCCGACTCGGCATCGAAAGCAAACTTCTCGGACAGGTCGGCGTGGCTCTGGCGGCGCGCGAGCACTTGAACGCGGGCGGCTCCGTCACCCTCACCAGCGGTGCCCTCTCCCATCATCCTGCTCGAGGAAGCACCCCGGCGGCGGTGGTCAATGGGGCGATTGATTCCCTGGTTCGTGCCTTGGCCTTCGAGATGCAAGATGGTCCACGCATCAACGCCGTGAGCCCAGGCTGGGTCGTCGACACGCTCATCCAGTTCGGCATGGATCCCCGCGCGGGGAGTTCGGCCGCGGAAGTCGCCGAGCTCTATGTCCACGCGCTGGAGTCCACGCGACACGGCGCGGTGATCGACCACGACATGCTCCGACGCGACGCCGCCTGACCCGCACGCCGGTCGAGGCCCCCCGCCTCGACCGGGAGTTCACAGGCGAGCTCGTCGCCGAGACGCGCGAGCTCCTGTGCACCACGCCCCCTCCTACCGTAGCACGGGAGAGGACTCAGTCCTCGACGAAGGTCCGCAGTCGGCCGATCGCGGCATCCCATTGTCTCGAGATCGCCTCGAGGTGACGCTGGACCTCGTCGAAGCCCTTCGGCTCGAGCTCCCAGATCCGCTGACGCCCAACACGGCCACTTCGAAGTACCCCCGCGTCCCGGAGTGCGACGAGATGCTTCGTCACCGCCTGCCGCGAGATCCCAGTGCCTTCGGTCAATTCGACCGTCGACATCGGGCCCTTCTCGCTGAGCCGACTCACCATGCGCAAGCGCGTCTCGTCGCCCAAGGCTGCGAAGACGGGTACCGCCCCGAGCAGTCGTGCCGTTGAACTACGTGGCATCGCTGAGATAGCGCTCGATGAGCCGGGTTTGCGCTGCCCAGCCCTCGTCGTTCAACTCGAACACTCTGGCACGCCGCTCCAGCGGTACACGATCGAAGCCCGACTCGGTGATTGTGAGCAATACACCGTCTCCGGCGTCCTCGAGCTCGAAGGTCACTGTCGTCATTTCCGCGTCGGCGTTCAGCGAGTCTGGAGGCTCATCGCCGGGATGCCAGCGGAAGGAGAAGACACGCATCGCTTCGATTCGGTCGACGATGACCTCGAACTCCATGCCCGCATACGCCTCTTGCGCCTTTGCCACCTCGGGATCGACTTTCGTCGGGACGACTCGGCCATGTACGCGGGTGCCCGCCACGAAGGGCGCGTCGAAGTCGCAGCCGAACCAGCTACCGAATTTCTCGGAATCCGTCAGAGCCTCCCAAACACGGCTTCGAGAGGCCCGTAGCACCACACGCTTTCGAATTTCGGAGACGGTCACATGCAACCTCGCGGTTGCATGTGACTATCACGCGGCGCGGGCAAACGCAACCGGAGGGTTGCATGTGATTCTGACCGGAGATCCGCGCTCGGGTCACCTCATCGCAACCCGTCGGGAACGTCCGCCAAGTACACCCGCCGCGGCAACATCATCCCGGGACGGACGCCCGCGAGCTGCTTCGAGGTGCGAGTCAGATGGGCAGAGTCGGCGAAGCCGGCTTGGTGAGCGGCTTCGGTCAAGTTCGCGCGCGCGAACACGGTGTGCGCGATGGCATCCGTCAGCCTGAGCCAAGCGGCCCAACGTCGCGGGGGCGCGCCGAGCTGCTCGCTCATCAGGTGCGTCAGTCGACTCGAAGAGAGATCGACGCGCGCGGCCGCTTCGCTGACGCCGAGACCTTCGTGCTGAATCGCGTCGAGGGCGAGCAACAAGCGCCGGTCGACGCGGCGCCGGGAGAGACGGCGTGCATCGCTAAAGGCCTCGCGCAGATCGTCGCGACCGGGGACGAAGCCGCGCCAGCGCTCGGCCAGGCGCTGCACCTCTTCGAATCGATGGTCACGCGCATCGAAGTAGGCAGCGCAAGCGTAAGGCTCCGCGAATTCGAGCAGGGTGTGGGGAGTGTTGGCGGGGACGGCCAATACCCGCGCTCGGCCCACGCGACCGTCGATCTCGAAGCGGCAGCGCCCCACGATGATGGTGTGAACGGGGGGGCGTCTTCGAAAAAGCGGCACGCCCGCCGTCTTCGCGCAGCTCAGCGCGACCCTCGGCGCCAAGACCAAGGTCGTGGGTTCGTCGTCGCTTGCGGGCACCGGCCCCAGGTCCAACCGCTCCACCGAGACCACAATCGCGAGCGCAGCAGCTCGGTTCAAGTGCCTCGCGCGGGCACGAGGCACAGTACAGAACACCGATGGTCGACCACGCGACGGGACTCCGTGCCTTTCGGCCCACCTTCCTCGTGCTCGGCGCGAGCTACGTGCTCATGGCGAGCTACGCGCTCGCCAAAGGGACCGCCTTTTTGGAGGAATTCGGGGTCTCCCACGCCCTCGCCACCGACCCCGTGGTCAACGACTTCTACACCTTCTTTTACCAACTGATGGCCTACATCGGGGTCTTGATCGTCGTCTTCGGCCTCATCACGAAGGGCCACCGGACCCAAGCCCAGGTCGCCTCGCTCTTCGCCGTCGCCAACATCCTCACGGCCTTGCGCGATCTCAGCGCCTCGAACACCCGCTTCGGAAGCGCCGTGTACGAGAACGACGAGATCCTGATCTTCGTGGCGGTGAGCCTCGTCTACGCCCTGGTCTTTGGCGCCGTGGCGATCATGGCCCTTCGCGCAGCGCGGCGTGACGGGCCTTTGCAAGGGAGCTGAGCTCACGAATCAGAGCGCTCGGAAGGAACTCGACCGTGAACATCGATCAGCTGCGCCGGAGTTCACGGAGGAACGCACGCGCCTCGAGGCGGTGCGGACGCTTCGCTTCGACCAACGCGGCGTCGATCAGTGCGAGCTCCTCATCACCGACTTCGACCGGGGCGTGATCGGCACCATAGAGCACGGTGACCTCGGCGCCCTCCGGGAGCTCGCCGGGGTCGCTCAGGACCACCACTCCGTTCTCGAATCGACCCCGGCGGGCTTCCATGTTGCGAACCTAGCGCACCGAGCGAGCCTGGGCCAGGCCGCCCCCGTGCCACCAGCGGCCCGGTGTACGATCACTCGGGCCTCCCCCTCGACGAGTTCGCATGACCTGG
>JAUIJR010000291.1 GCA_030431075.1 Polyangia bacterium
GACCTGGCCCGCGCGAAGGCCCGCGCCGGGCGGACCGGCTGCGAGGGACTTTTGTGGCTCGAAGCCGGCGCGCTTCGCTTCCACGTGCATGCACGCGTCGAGCCCGAGACGGGCTCGCTCGACGCGCACGAATTCCGGGCGAGCGAGCTTCCGGCCGAGCTCGCCCAAGCACTCGAAAACACCCGAACGAGTTGAAAAGCAGATGAGCACTCTCGTAGTCGTGGGCGCCCAGTGGGGCGACGAAGGCAAAGGCAAAGTCACCGACGTTTTGGCCGCGCAGGCCCAAGTGGTTGCGCGCTTCGCCGGAGGTAACAACGCGGGGCACACCCTCGTGGTCGAAGGCAAGAAGATCGTCACGCACCTCGTGCCCTCGGGTTGCACCTACCCGGGCACGGCCTGCGTGCTGGGGGCGGGGATGGTCATCGACCCCGAGGTCTTCCAAGACGAGGTCGCTACCTTGCGCAAGCAGGGGCTCTTGCCCGGCGACGAGCTGCGCGTGAGCTTGGATGCCCACGTCATCTTTCCTTTTCATCGCGAGCTCGACGGCGTCCGCGAAGACGCCCAGGCCGCGAGCGGCAAGGCGATCGGCACCACGCGCCGCGGGATCGGTCCGGCCTACGAGGCCAAGGCCGCCCGGCGCGGCATCAAGATCCGCGATCTCTTCGAGCCCGAGGCCCTGCGCGAGCGCCTGGTCCGGGCGGCTTCGGTGCTCGATCCCGAATTCGCGCGTCTGGGCTCCGAGGTCCGCGTGCAGATCGAGGCCAACCTCGAGGCGGCCAAGGCCTGGGCGCAGTGGCTGCGTCCGATGGTCTGCGACGCGGGCGAGGTCATCGCCGAGGCCCTCCAGCGCAAAGAGCGCGTCCTCTTCGAGGGGGCGCAAGGCGCGATGTTGGACCTCGACCACGGCACCTATCCCTACGTCACCTCCAGCCCCACCACGGCCGGAGGCGTGTGTACGGGCCTCGGCGTGGGCCCCACGGTCATCGACGAGGTCTGGGGCATCACCAAGGCCTACACCACGCGGGTGGGGGCGGGGCCTTTCCCCACCAAGCTCGACGGCGACGCAGCCCACCGCCTGCGCGAGGCCGGTGGCGAGTACGGCGCCACGACGGGACGCCCCCGCGACGTCGGTTGGCTGGATCTCCCCGCGCTGCGCTACGCCGCGCGCCTCAACGGCATGACGGGCCTGTGCGTGACCAAGCTGGACGTCCTCGCCATGCTCCCCGAGGTCCAGATCTGCCGCCGCTACCGTGATGGCGTGAAACCCGGGGTCGATCGCCTCGAGGCCGCCGTCCCCGAGCTCGAGCGCCTCGAGGGCTGGGGAGACGCGAGCTGGGCGGCCGGACTCAGCGAGATTCGCCGCCTCGAAGACCTGCCAGCGCCCGTTCGCGCCTACTTGGACTTGGTGGCCGAGGCCGTCGAGGTCCCCATCGCGCTGGTCTCACTGGGCCCGGACCGCGATCAGACCATCGTGCTTCGTGCTCCGTTCTGAGCGGGCGGTGACGCTCATCGCTTCTCGTTTGCGCGCTTCGGAGGTCCGTCCTTCGCGCGCGGTCGGGTGTTCAGGCCCGCACATCTCGTCTCGCATCCCGCTCCGAAACCGCGGTTATGCAGCTTATGTGCGGTTGTCCCGGCTCCAGGGGTTCCATATACTCCGAGCCCGCGGGGCCCAGCTTTGCCGGCCCGCAGGGCCTTGCCCAAACGAGCGCCGAAGCCAACGGGTGCGCCCAGGAAACACGCAATGAAGATCGAATGCGACAAGTGTGGTGCCAAGTACTCGATCGCCGATGAGAAGGTCCGCGGTAAGACCTTCAAAATTCGGTGCAAGAAGTGCAGCAACGTCATCATCGTGCGTGACAAGGCCGCGGCAGCGGCTGCGGGCGCGGCAGCAGCGGCTCCGGCGGCCGAAGAGCCCCCGGGCTGGCACCTCGCCGTCGACGGGCAGACCCTAGGTCCCGTCAGCGAAGACGAGGTCCGCGCCAAGTACTCCGCCGGTGAGATCGACAAGGAGACCTCGGTTTGGCAGGAGGGCTTCGAAGACTGGGTGACCCTCGGTTCCGTCTCGACCTTCGCCGATCTTCCGGACCAGGCCCCGATGGCGGCCGCGGCTCCGGCGGCGGCCGACGATCCCTTTGGTTCGAGTGGCGACGACGCCTTCAGCGCCGGAGACTTCGGCGGTGGCGGAGGCGGTGGCCTCGGCGGTGGAATGAGTGCCCCGGCCGAGCCCGCATCGCCGCGCGTCTCGAGCCTCACCGGACAGCGCAACGAGAACTCCGTGCTCTTCTCCCTCGAGAACCTCCAAGCCTTGGCCACCGGTGGTGGCGGCGGCGGCGGCGGTGGAGGTGGAGCCAGCGCCCCGAGCGGCGGTGGTGGCGGTGGTGGATTCGGCGGTGGCGGCCTCGGCAGCCCCTCGACCTCTGCCCCGACCTCCGAAGGCTCGGGCCTCATCGACATCCGGGCCATGGGCGCGATGCTCGGTGGCAGCGGCGACAGTGGCGGCGGCGGCGGTCTTGCGAGCCCCTCGGGTGGCGACGAAGCCCCGGCGGCGTTGCCCAGCTTCGGCGGCGGTGGCTTTGGTGGCCTCTCGGCCGCGCCCCTGGTGACCGAAGCTCCGGCCGCAGCCGAAGTGGCGGCGCCGGTCGAAGAGAAGAAGGGCAACCAAGGCCTGCTCATCGCCATGGTCGCCCTGATGTTCCTCGGCCTGATCGGCTTGGGCGCCTACATCCTCCTCAAGGAGGACAAGGGTCCCGAGGTCATCGTCAAAGAGGTGCAGGTCCCCGGTTCGACCGACGACAAGGGCGACAAAGAGGACAAGGACGAAAAGGACGAGGACGGCGACGAGAAAGACTCGGACGCCGAGGCCGCGACCGGAGCCACCGGCGCGACCGGAGCGAGCGGTGCCACGGGCGAAGAGACCCCGACCAAGACGACCAAGAAGCGTCGTACCGGCACCAAGAAGACGACCAAGTCCAGTGGCACCTCGGGCAGCGGCTCGAGCGGCACGGGCACCACGCCGACCGGTGAGGTCCCCGCGCCGACCAAGACCACGAAGTCGAGCGGCAGCGGCGGCGACGTGAGCGTCGACTGTCTCCTCGACCCCTCGAAGTGCAAGACCGGCAGCACGACGACCAAGAAGACGACCACCACCGGTTCGTCCTCGGGCCCCGAGAAGCTGAGCGCCACCGACATCAAGGCGGGCATCACCTCGGCCGTGAAGTCCAAGGCCGCCGCCTGCGGTCCCAAGAACGGCGCTGCGCCGGGAACCAAGGTGTCGATCAAGTTCTCCATCTCGGGTTCCTCGGGCAAGGTCAGCTCGGCGAGCGCCACCGGCGCCCACGCCGGCACCGCGCTCGGCAAGTGCGTCGAAGCGGCAGCCAAGACCGCCTCCTTCAAGCAGTTCCAGGCCTCGAGCCAGGGCTTCACCTACAAGTTCAAAATGTAGGCGAAGGGGCGAAGGCCCAAGCAAAGGGCGTGCTCTTCGGAGCGCGCCCTTTTTCGTGGGTGGCGATCAACTTTATCGCGACGCCTCCACGATGCTAGCGTGCGTCCATGTCACGCGAGCGCTCGTTGTCGCCACTGTGGACTTTGAGCTTGGGTCTGCTCATCGGCATGGCCGCTTCTGCGTGCCGCACGAACTTCGAGACCTGCGACGGAAAGTCGGGCTGCGAGTGCGAAAGCACGTCCGACTGCCTCAGCGGGCTGAGCTGTATCGGCAACCTGTGTGTCGATGACTCGGAGACGGGGGAGGAGACGGGGAGCGAGAGCATGGGGACCGAGGAGAGCGGGGATGGCGATGGAGATGGAGATGGCGACGGAGATGGCGACGGCGATGGAGACGGGGACGGGGACGGCGACGGGGACGGCGATGGAGACGGGGACGGCGATGGAGACGGCGACGGCGATGGAGACGGCGACGGCGATGGCGACGGAGATGGAGATGGAGATGGAGATGGCGATGGTGACGGCGACGGCGACGGCGACGGAGACGGGGACGGCGATGGGGACGGCGATGGCGATGGAGATGGAGATGGCGATGGTGACGGCGACGGCGACGGAGACGGAGACGGAGACGGCGACGGCGACGGAGCCGGCTGTCAAAAGGTCGACTTCCTCTTCGTCGTCGACAACTCCGCAGGGATGGACGTCCACCAAACGAGCTTGAGCAACGCGATCGACGAGTTCGTCGACGACATCGATCAGCTGCAGGGGGGGAGCATCGACGCGCACTATCTCGTGGTCGACACCGATGCTTGGGTCTACGGCGGCTGCGAAACCCTCTGCACTCTCATGGGCAGCTGCAGCGTCGTGGTTCCCGAGTTCGAGTGCGGGGCCGATTGCTCGACCCATGAGGAGTGCGTGACGCGGACCGACCCCTTCGGTACTTGCGACCCGGGCGGTTGGTGCGCGGGCACGCGTACCGAGCCGATGGAGTGCGAGGACATCTTCGGCGCCGGGGTGACCTACCCCCGTGGTGCCGACGCGAGCAACATGGACTGCGCCTTCGCTTCGGGGGCGCGCTTCATCGACGCCAGCCAGGGGATCGGCACCGTCGATGCGCTGCGCTGTGCTTTACAGGTGGGGACCGGCACCACCGAGGGGCCGGAGCGTCCGATGGACGCGATGGCCGAGGCCGTGGAGACTGGATTTTCGGAGGTCGCCTACTGCAACCAGGGCTTCTTGCGTGACGACGCGATCTTGGTGGTCACCTATCTGACCGACGAAGACGATGACGAGGGCGACGGCTCGAACGCGACACCGCTGGAAACCTTCGACGCCCTGGTCGCAGCCAAGAATGGCGATGCGGGCGCGATCGTGATGCTGGGCTTCCACGGCAGCAGCACCTGCGGCGAGCAAAGCGAGCGCCTCGATACATTCATGGCGCTTTGGGGCAGCCAGGGGCTCGAGGGCAGCTTGTGCTCCAGCGACTACGTGCCCTTCTTGGGCGGCGCCATGGACCTCATCGACTCGACCTGTGCTGCCTTCACGCCGCCCACCTAGGTCGAAGCGGCTGCACGCCTTTCTCCGGCCCGCGGCGCGGTGCTAGTTTCGGCGGGATGTCTCGACTTCGCTCGCTTTCTCCCGCGTTCGCAGCCGGCCTCGGTTTGGCCATGGGCCTCACCGTCTCTGCGTGCCGAAGCAACTTCGAAGACTGTGACGGCGAGTCCCGCTGCGAGTGCCAGACCACGGCCGACTGTCTCAGCGGGCTGAGCTGCATCGGTGGCGTGTGCGTCGACGACTCCGAGACGGGTGAGGAGACGGGAGACGAGAGTATGGGTACGGAGGAGAGCGGGGATGGAGATGGAGACGGAGACGGCGACGGCGATGGAGACGGAGACGGAGACGGCGACGGCGATGGAGACGGCGATGGAGACGGCGACGGAGATGGAGACGGCGACGGAGATGGAGACGGCGACGGAGATGGAGACGGCGACGGAGATGGAGACGGTGACGGAGACGGAGATGGAGACGGAGACGGCGACGGAGACGGCGATGGCGATGGAGACGGAGACGGCGATGGCGATGGAGACGGAGACGGCGATGGCGATGGAGACGGAGACGGCGATGGCGACGGCGACGGAGATGGAGACGGAGATGGCGATGGAGACGGAGATGGCGATGGAGACGGAGATGGCGACGGAGATGGCGACGGCGGCCTCTGCTCGAGCACGCACACGATCGTGTTGACGGCGGACGATGCGATCTTGACGAGCCCCTTCATGCTCGTTCAGGGGAACCTGGTCGGGGAGTCCAACAACGTCGCGGCCGAGTCAGGGCTTGGCGGGACCGCGACCTTCAACATGCAGGTCCCCTGTGCGGACACCTGGTACCTGTGGGTGCGCGTGCGCGATGCGACCTCGGGGGTCGGTGGCGGCGACGCCGATGCGCTGAGCGTGAGCTTGGGCAGCCAGAACGACGACTGGTGGTACGGCTGTCAGACCTTCGGCAGCTCGACCCCGATCGAGTGGCTGCCGGTCGAGACCGGGGGCGACGAGGCCTTTTGCCAGTACAACGAGACCAACAGCTACGCGCTGACCCCGGGTGTCCATGAGCTGGTGCTCGAGAACCTCGAAAGCGGCGACCACCCGAGCAACGCCATCTTGGTCTCGCGCGTGATGCTGGTGAACAGCGACAGCTACGTGCCCAGCGTGAACGACTGAGCGAGTCGCGCAGGCTTCGAGTGATTGGCCATTGGCGCCGCGCCGCGGCCGCGCTACACCGCGGTCGTGGCGCAGCCTTCCACCGAGTCCCCCGCGCAGGCGAACGACAGCTCTGCCGCGCCCTCGAAGGGGCGTCGTTGGCTGCGCCGGGGCCTATTCGCGCTGGTGGCCGTGCCCCTGCTTTGGCTGCTCACGATCAACCTCGTGCTGTGGACGGGGCTGGCGGGGCGTATCGTCACCGGTGCGCGGGCGTGGTCGACCCTGAAGGTGGAGCACGGCTGGGCGTGGTGCGTGTGGCCGACCGTGGTCCACGTCCACGACCTGCACATCGTCATCGACGCGCCGAGGCTGCAACTGGAAGTCGAGCTGCCCCATGTGGTCGCCGACGTCGAAGTGCGCGAGCTCCTCGAGCGTCGCCTTCGGACCAAGCGCGTCGCCGCGGTGGATGCCAGCGTCTACGTCTCGATCAAAAAGCCGCATGGGACGGATCTCGAGGCGGTCTCTGCTTTTCGGCGAATGGAGGGCCTCGATGCCCCGATCCGCGACGCTACCCCGCGGCCGCGGCCCACCCAGGAGGAGGCTTGGGAGCTCGACTTGCGGGGCGTCACCAGCAGCTTGTCCCGCGTGCAGATCAACGCTGCGAGCTTGGAGCTGCAGGGGCGGGTGCGCGGGAGTCTGCTTTTGAAGGTCGCCCATCGGCTCGAGGTCCCGGAGGTCGAGCTCACGATCGCCAGCGCGGCGCTGAGCCGCGACGGGCACGGGCTCGCCCGCGAGATCGGCGGCGCGGTGCAGGCCCAGGTGGACGCCTTTGATCCGGTCGAGAGTTCGGGCCGCGAGATTCTCCGCTTCGTCTCGGCCGAGCTGGACTTCGAT
>JAUIJR010000292.1 GCA_030431075.1 Polyangia bacterium
ATGGTGCAGGGGGCGTTGCGGGAGGAGGGCTTGGAGGCCTTTCGGCATGTGGTGTTGGAGTACGACTTCAAGCGGCGGGGGCTGCGGATGGATTGCGTGTTGCTGGCGCCGGGGGTGGTGGTGGTGATCGAGTTCAAGCGCAGCAAGGTGAGTGCGGCGGACCGTGACCAGGTTTCGAACTATGCGATCAACCTGGTGGAGTTCCACGAGGTGACCCAGCAGCTCGTGGCTAAAGGCGCGGTCGTCGTGCCGATCGTTGCGTTGACCGAAGGGAAGGCGAAGCGTTCGAAGGCTAAGCCGAGTTTTCATGAGGGGCCGTGGGCTTCGGTCTTACGCGAGCCGCTGGTTGCGGATCGAAGCAACTTGTCGGAGGTCTTGCGTGCCGTGCTGGGCTTGCGTACGGGTCGGGCGAAGGTCGATGCGAAGCGCTGGATCTCTTCGCGCTTCTCGCCTTCGTCGACCATCTTGGACGCCGCGATCTCGTTGTATGGTGCGCACGAAGTCAGCGCCATCAAGGAGCATCAGGCGCCGGTCGAGCACATCCGGGCTTGCACCGCGGAGGTGGTCAAGCATGTGGCGGCGGCCAAGAAGAGCGGTCGCAACCGGATCATCATGGTTTCCGGTGCGCCGGGGGCGGGGAAGACCCTCGTGGGGTTGAACGTAGCCTTCGACTTGGAGCTGCGAGAGCGCTCGGTCTTTGTGACGGGGAACGCTCCGCTGGTGAAGGTGCTCAACAAGGCGCTCAAGAACTCCTACCAGGGCAACGCGCGGGCGATGGAGGGTATCGTGGGGTCGGGCTACGCGAGGTCGGCGGCGAAGCAGGTGATCGAGGCGGCATCGTTCAAGATCGTCGCCGCTCACCGCTTCCTGGGCGACTACGACAAGCTGCTGACGTCCAAGGATGGGAGCGTGGTCGTCTTCGACGAAGCCCAGCGCACCTACCAAAAGGGCAAGCAGGTTCTCGGCAGTGCGCTGCGGGATCACGAGGCGAACCTCATCTTGAACTCCTTGGCGAGCACGCACGACAAGGGGGCCGTCGTGGTGGCGCTCCTGGGCCACAACCAAGCCATCAATGCGGGAGAGCGTGGCGCAGGGGCATGGTTCGAGGCGGCCGAGGCACTCGACTGGGACATCTCGATCGGGGACGACACCCTCGCGCTGAGCGAGCTCGAGCCCTACCGAAAGAAGTGGGCCAAGCACCCGCAGCGATTCAAGCTCAAGCGCGGGCACCTCGAGCACTCGATGCGCTTTTATCGAAACGAGGGCGTCGAGGCGTGGGCACACGCAGCGCTCGAGGGTGACGCTGATTCAGCGAAGAAGCTGGCCGCCAAGCTCGAGGCGCAAGGACATGCGGTCTTGGTGACACGCAGCTTGAGCAAGGCGAAAGCCTGGGCACGCACCCAACGGGCGGGAGAGCAGCGCGCCGGGCTGGTCGCCTCGGGCCAAGCGAAGCGACTCATCGCCGAGGGCCTCTACCCCAACCACAAGCCTGGCATCGAGGACTGGATGCTCGCGCCGAGCCACGACATCCGCTCGAGCGACATGCTCGAGACCGTCCAAAACCAGTACCAGATCCAAGGTCTCGAGCTCGACTGGGTCGTCTTGTGCTGGGGGGCCGACCTTCGCTACGAGGGCAAGAGTGGCGATGGTTGGCAGGCCTACAAGCTGCGCGGGCCGAAGTGGACGCGCGACAAAGCGATTGACGTCTCCAAGAACGGCTACCGCGTACTGCTCACGCGGGCGCGGCGCGGCATGGTGATCTATGTGCCGCGCGGAGACAGTAGTGGCGTGGACGAGACGCGAGAGCCGTCGTTCTACGACGGGGTCGCGGGGTTCCTGTCGGCGTGCGGGGCAGCCTTGCTAGGCTGATTCAGAACTTACCCATCCCCCTTTCGACATTGCCTCCCGCACGCGCGACACTCCCCGCGGAGATGCTGCGTGATGACCGATGAAGAGGAAAAGGAGCGAGGGCCGATGGAGATCGATGAGCTGGAGCTTTTTGCGGCGGCGCCGTCGGAGAGTGATCGGAGCTGTGAGGGGGCGTGTGAGGTGACGGCGGATGTGTTCGTGGGTAGTGGGGTGCACAAGGGGAATGTGATCGAGGTGCGCCCACTGGATGCGCAGGGGAATCCCGTGACCTTCAAGGGTTGGGACGGGAAGATCCACGAGCAGGTGCTGCACATCGGCTACGAGTTGGCCTTGACCCGCTGCCTTGGCGGCGGCAATGGGAGTGTCGGCCTTCGCAAGGTTCAAGACGCCATCAAAAGGGCGGTTGCGCGGCGTACCGAGACTGGCTGCTTCACGCGCAAGTGTCGATGCGGATCACTCGAGCGGGTCAAAAGCGAGAACATCCGCATCGAGCGCTACCAGGTGCACATGCCGGTTACGTACAACGGCAGCCGCTACCGCTTCACGTTCACCTACCCCGTCGTCATCGAGCGCACGAGCTACACCGGCACCTGCGAGGATGCGCTCGAAGTTCACGTCGAAGAGCATCATCCCAGTTGATGCTCGTGCGACTGGCCGCAGCTCGTGCCCTTCGCCTCTCGTGCAAGGGAGGCGACTGCGCGCTTGCGCTTGGCGGTGTTGGATGCGCAGCTGGCGGCGCAGGTTGCGGAGCGGCGGTGGGAGTTGGAGGGGATCGAGGTGGTGTGGAGTGGGTCGGACTTGGTGCGCTTTTTGGACGAGGTGCCGCGGGTGGGGGCTGAGGTGGTGGCGGTGGAGTTGTCCTTGTTGGGGGAGGACCCGGCGCGCGCGCGTGGTCATGGAGAAGGCCCTCGAGCAGTTGTTGGTGCACGAGGGCATCGAGATCTGAGGGCGGCCTTGGGCCGGCGGGTTGCGAAAGCGCCGGGATAGATTTTGACCTCGGTGCGCGCCGCGGCTGCGGGGTTTATCCGGGGGCCGATGCGCGCTGCGGCCGGGCTCTCCCTCTCGCGCGCGAGCGGGAGGAGCGGGAAAGATGAGGGCCGTGGTGCAACGAAGCTCGAACAAGTCTGTGGCGCTCGCGCTGACCCTCGTGGCGGTGCCGGCTCTCGGGTGTGCCGTCGTGCGGCCGGGTGAGGTGGGCGTCAAGACGCGTTGGGGCAAGCTCGACGACAAGGTCTACGACCCGGGCTTGGTGCCGCTCAATGCCTTTAGCCAGCAGCTGATCACGATCCCCACGCGGACCGTCAATCGTGAGATTCGGTTGAACTTGCCCTCGAAAGAGGGGCTCAACGTCAGCGCCGAGATCTCGATTCTCTATCATATCGACAAGTCCAAGGCGCCCGAGGTCATCTCGGAGGTCGGCCTCGACTACGAGAACGTCTTGATCTTGAGCGTCTTTCGTTCGGCCTCGGCCGACATCTGCGCGCGCTTTTTTGCCAAGGACATGCACTCGGGCAAGCGCGCCGAGATCGAAGAGGAGATCCGCAAGGAGATGGAGGGGCATCTCGCCGAGCGGGGCTTCATCATCGAGGCCGTCTTGCTCAAGTCGATCAGCTTGCCCGAGGGTCTGTACACGGCCATCGAGGACAAGCTCGAGGCGGAGCAAGAGGCGCAGCGCATGGAGTTCGTATTGCAGCGCGAGCGCCAAGAAGCCGAGCGCAAGAAGATCGAAGCCGCCGGCGTGCGCGATGCGCAAAAGGTGCTCGCCGACGGACTGAGCGACGAGATCATCGAGTGGCGCAGCTTGGAGGTCTTCGAGCAGCTGGCGTCTTCGCCGAGCACCAAGGTGATCGTGACCGACGGGCAAACGCCCATGCTCTTGTCTCCGGGGAGCGCGGGCGCGCCTTCGCCCTGAGGGGGCGGGGCTCGTGCGCAACGCGCCGCTCGGGTGCGGTATGACGGCGGCGTGTCCCGACGCGCTTTGGCTTGGTGCTTCGTCCTTCCTTTGCCCGGGGGTGGCTGTGAGTCGAAGCCGGAGCAGCCGGTCGCGGATCCGCAGGCCTTTGTGGAGGCCGCGATCCGCGAGGACGCTTCGATCTGTCCGATGGGCCGCGCGGAGTTTTGCTTGGACGAGTTGGTGGGGCCGGCGATCGAGACGGAGCTGAACTCGGTGCAGCATGCGAAGCTCGGCGGGAAGCTGCCGACGACGGATCGCAAGCTGGCGCGCTTCGCCGACGAGGCCAAGCGGCGCTACAAGCAGATGCACACTGCCGAGGAGGCCGAGCGGGCGGCGGTGGTGGCGAAGATGCGGGCGCTTTACGAGGACCCGTCGATCGTGCGGGAGGGGCCGGCGGTGTATGTGGACTTGGGGGTGTTGCCGGTGGGCTTTCGCAAGGCGCGGGCGGGCTGGAACTATGGGGGGTCGGACCCGGCGTTGGTGGATGGCTTTGCGTGGCGGGCTTCGGAGATGGTGGCGAAGTTCGATGCGGCGAGGGCGGCGCATCCGGATGCGACGGTGTATGTGCTGCGCTTGGTGATGCCGCGAGGGAGCTCGAGTACGGAGTTGGTGCTGGCGTGGCGGCCGGACTTGCAGAAGATCTCGGTGGTGGATGGGGGGCGGCCTTGGGCGATCGTGGAGGGAGTGGGGCCGAACTTGGATGGCTTTCGGGGGGCGGGGGCGCGACCTTTTGATGAGATGTTGAGTTGTGATCCGGGGGAGTCGGGGACGCCGTTTGCGGCGTGCCCGCCGATCGTGCACTGGCCCGACGACCCCTGACTCCCGGTGCCGGTCGGAGGGACTCAATTTCGACTTTTTTTGCTGGTCGGTGCAAGTCGCCAGTCGTGCGGCCGAACAGAGGTCGTGTCCCGTGCCCAAGCGAGTGCCGAGCGTCGGCGCAAGAACCGAAACCAGGCCCAACGAAATAAGCAGCGCGAGCGCCGGCGAGTCCGTGCGCGGCCCGTGATCCCCGGGCGGCGCTACAAGCTGACGCGACGCTGTTTCGGCCGCCACTTCTACTTGACCCCGGACCGGCCTGAGGTCCGCCAGATCATCGGCTACACCCTCGGCCTTTGCCTCGAGCGCTACGGCTTGATCCTTCACGCCGCGTGCTTCATGGGCAACCACTATCACATCGATGTGACCGACCCCCGAGGTTGCTACCCGGCATTCAAGTGCATGTTCAACTCCTTGCTCGCCAAGGCCATGAACGCGCTACGTGGTCGTTTCGACGCGTTTTGGAGCGCGGACGGACCCTGCGATGTCGAACTCGTAGACGATGAGGATGTCATCGACCGCATGGCCTACACGCTGGCCAACCCGGTGACGGCGGGCCTCGTTCGACACGCGACGCGGTGGCCGGGGTTCACGACGGCCGGCGTAGAGTTTGGAAGTTTGATGGAGTTCCACCGACCGAAGGTCTACTTCGACCCGAGCAATCCTGAGCTTCCGGAGCGCGTGCACGTGTTGGTGGAGCGGCCCGCCGTCATGCTCGATCTCGATGACGCGGCGTTCTTCGCTCTCTTGTCCAAACGGGTAGAGAGACTGGAGAAGGCTGCGGACTCGAAGCTCCGCGACGCGAACCGTCGGTTCAAGCACGAGTGGCGGGTCGTGAAACAGTCATGGCGTGGCAAGCCGAAGGAGTCCGAGGATCGCTTCACGCTCACGCCGAAAGTCGCGGGTCGCTCGAGGTGGGCGCGGATCGCCGCGTTGCAGCGAAACCGGGAATGGGAAGACGAGTACGCGGAGGCTTGGGAGGCCCAGCTGCGACGTGAGCCGGCGGTGTTTCCCTACGGTACCTACGCCGAGTCGCGCTTCCGAAGCGTCTTGGTTGCACCGCCGCCTGACTAGTTCGGGCCGTCGCCAGTGTTTGGGCGAGCTCCTTCGGGGGCTCGCCTGGAGGTGCTGGTGAAGCCTTGGATCTGTCGCCCTTGGTCGATGTTTGGGCGCGGATGTGCGCCGTACTGCGGTGACTTTGGCGCTCGAGGCGGCGGCCAGGCTCTACGTCGCAGCCCGCGCCGCCCCCCACTCCGACCTTTTCAGACCAGTCCCCCCGACCGGTCGAGGGATGCGATGATGGGGTGGGTGTCATGGGATGGTTTCGACCGACAGCGCCGCCTTACGATCCGCTCGCTTGGGCGGGGAGGCCCATGGCCGAGCGGGTGCGGGTGGCCTGCGAGGCGTGGGCGTTGCAGGGCTACGGGGCGCCGCTAGGGGTCTACGGCTTTTACTTGGTCAAGCTCGCCTTGTACGTGGGCGGCTGGCTGCTGGCTTGCGCGCAAAGCCCTGAGCTCGGCGGACCGGCCGAGATCGCCCAATGGTGGGCTCATCCCTTGGCCTTTCAAAAGGCCATCGCGTGGAGCATGGCCTTCGAGGTGCTCGGCTGGGGATGTGGCAGTGGCCCGCTGACGGGCCGCTACTGGCCTCCGCTCGTGGGCGTGTTGCACTTCGCGCGACCGGGGACGACGCGTTTGCCCTTTTTGGAGCGCGCGCCGGGCCTACGTGGCGTTCGTCGCAGCTTCATCGACGTCGCGCTCTACCTCGGGCTGCTCGGCGGGCTGCTGACGGTCTGCTTTTGGGGAGTCCCCCCGACCGGCGCAGGAGTCCCCCCGACCGGCGCAGGAGTCCCCCCGTCCGGCGCGGGAGTCCCTCCGACGGGCGGGGAGGGGTGGTTTTGGGGGGGTATTGCGGTGCTGGGGGTGCTCGCGGGCTTGCGGGACCGCACCATCTTTTTGGCCGCGCGCGGTGAGCACTACTGGGCGACGATCGTCGTCTTTGCGCTGGCCGCCGACACGGCTGGGTGGATCGCGGGTGCCAAGATCATCGCCTTGGCCCTGTGGTTTTGGGCCGGGGTTTCCAAGCTCAACGCGCACTTTCCCGCCGTCGTCGGGGTCATGGTCTCGAACAGCCCGCTCACGCGCTTCGCGTGGCTGCGCCGGCGCATGTACCAAAAGCACCCCGAGGACCTGCGCCCCTCGAAGCTCGCCAAGCTCGCCGCCCATGGCGGTGCCGCCCTCGAGTTCGGCGTCCCGCTGATCTTCGCCACCCAAATGCTGGGCCCCGAGCTGGGCCTCGCGCCCGCGAGCGTCGAGACGCTCACGAGCGTCGGCATCGTCGCGATGCTCGCCTTGCACCTCTACATCACCTCGAACGTCCCCATGGG
>JAUIJR010000293.1 GCA_030431075.1 Polyangia bacterium
GGGCTCGCTGCCGTCGATTTCGAACTTCAGCGAGTCACCACCGAGCTCGGAGATGATCTTGCGGTCGAAGCTGACCTTGCCCGCGACCGGGAAGTTCAACGAGATCGAGAGCACGCTCGATTGGAAAGCATTGACGGTGCCGGCTTTCGCCGAGAAGCTGCCCTCGCTCGCGTCGACGTTGGTCACCGTCCAGTTGGTGTTTCCGCTCAACGCCCAGCTGGCACCCGAGAAGTTCCCGCTCTCGAAGCCATCGATGAACTGCTGGCCGTAGTTGGACGAAGGCACCCCGCCGGCGACGGCGAACTGGTTGAGCTCTTCGTCGGTGGCGTCGGTTTCGGAGTTGATGCCGACGATGTAGGTCGGGATGCTCGGGGGGGCGCCGTTGTTGTAGGCCTGGGAGAGATAGGGGACGATCTCCTCCCAAGTGTTGGGCTCGCCACAGCCCGACGAGGTCTCGCCGTCGGCCATGAAGATGATGCCGCGGCTGCGGTCGGCGGGGAGGGTCTCGAGGTAGTCGATCGCCTCGAGGATGGCCGGGCCCGAGGGGGTCGAGCCGTCGAGGTTCGCCGTCGCGGCTGGGATGGTGGACAGGATGTCGGCGCCGTTGAGCGGCTCGCAGGGCTCGTCGACCCCGCCATTGACCGTGCAGCCGCTGGTCGAGGGGAAGACCTTGACGCCGAAGTCGACCACGTTGTCGTAGGTGTTGAGGATGTTCGTGACCGCGATGTGCAGCGCGTTCCAGCGGCTCACGTCGGGCGTGCCGGCGTTGTTGTCGTGGTCGTAGAAGTTGTCGGCGTAGAACATCGAGCCCGACTTATCGAGCACGAACATGAGCGCCGGAGGCTCGAAGTTCACCGTCGGCTGCTCCGTCAGGCAAGGCTGCGGGACTTCGCAGCCGAAGCTCGGGGTGCCCGGGTTGCAGTAGCCAAAGACGTCGTCGACGCCGGGGGGCGTGTCCAAACGGCAGTCGGTCGCGTCTTGCCAGGTGAGGCAGTTGTTTTGCGTCGCGTCGGGCGTGCAGCTTTGGATGAACGCTTGGTTGCTCGCGCTGCACTGCTCGGCGTCGGCCGTCGCGCACAGGTCGGATACGGCGCTGCAAGGGTCGAGGCAGGCGGCGCTGCCTCCGCTGATCTCGCAGCTGCCTTGGCCGCCCAGGGCCGCGCCGCAGTCGGTGCCGTCGCTCCATTCGAGGCAGGCCCCCGCCTGGACGCAGGTCTGAATCACATCGTCATCGCATTGCGTATCGCCGAGGTTGAAGCAGGGGTTCGGAACGGAGGCGCAGCCGTCGCCGTCGCCGTCGCCATCGCCATCGCCATCGCCGTCACCGTCGCCATCGCCGTCACCGTCGCCATCACCATCGCCATCACCGTCCCCGTCACCGTCCCCATCGCCATCGCCATCCCCGTCACCATCGCCATCCCCGTCACCATCGCCATCGCCATCGCCATCGCCATCGCCGTCACCATCACCGTCACCGTCGCCGTCACCGTCACCATCACCGTCACCATCACCGTCGCCATCACCGTCACCATCACCGTCACCCGTGCTGGCTTCGGACTCGGCTTCGCCGCTCTCCGAAGAGGTGGTGGTCGACTCGGTGGTCTCGCCCGTGCTGGTGGTGAAGGTGTCCTCACCGCCGGTGCCGCTGGTGTCATCGGCACACGCGGCGAGCAAAGAGGCGATGGAGAGCGGCAATACCCAACGGCAACGCATGGGCGGATGGTAGCGGGCGTGGCGTGACAAACGCGCACGGTCGAGGGCAGAGCGCGGACCCCACGGCGAAGGAGTTCTCACACCCTCCGCGGCGGACCGCGGGGCCCCTTACCTTTGTGGGAGGGGGCGGTCGTGGAACACGAAGTTTTGTGGGGATTCCGAGAGCAAAGTACGGGCGACCTCGCCCCTGATAGACTGATTGCGTGCTGCGGGGCGATCGCTTCTCGACGAGTCTCCTCGTCCTGCTCTGTGCCGCTTCGGGTTGCGCGAGCGGGGCCGACGACGGCGGCTTTGGTAGCGCAGGCGTGAGCGGCATCAGTGATGAGGACTCCGAAAGCGGGGTCGCCTCCGAGGCCGGCGAAGGGGAGGCTGAGTCGGGGCTGCCCGACATGGGCGACGGGGACGGCGACGGCGACGGCGACGAGAGCGACACGAGCGACTCGTCGCTGCCGGACATGGCCGCGACCAGCGGCGACGATGCGACGGGGGGCTTTGACCCCTCGATGTGTGAGCCGGGCATGGTGGCCAGCGGATTCGTCGGAGGGCAGCTGCAGTGCACGAGCGTAGATGCCGACGCGCGCACGGCCATCAACGACCATTGCCAGCTCCACCTCGGCTGGCGCGACAGCTGCGGTGCGTGCTCGCTGACGCCCACCAAGTCGGGGTGGGCCGGGGGCAGCTGTGGCCTGGTCGCGGGGACCTACAGCGGCTGTGTGCCCACCTTGTTGGGGGGCGTCACCCAAGAGCTGATCGGCATCAACACCGGCGGCACCGTCGACGACAACGACAAGTTCTACGCCGGCTTCGACTGCCGCGCCCCGACGGCCGGCAACGGCATGGGGCCGATGTGCCCGACCGGGCAATACGTGGTGGGGATCGACGCCATGGGCGAGGCGACATGCAGCGACATGGCCACCGTGGCCGTGGCCTGGGCCAGCTCGAGTTGCGATGCCTACCTCGGGTGGATCGACGGCTGCGCCAACTGCCCGAGCACGCCCTCGAAGTGGGGGCGCGCCGGGGCCGTCGGGTGCGCGACAGGGACCGGCACCAACAACAGCTGCGCCACGAGCACCGTCGATGGGCGCAGCGTCGATCTGATCGGCATCGCCACCGACGGCGACGTGGACGACAACGACACCTTCTATCTCTCGGTCGACTGCGCGGCTTCGGCCCCCTCGGTCATGAGCGACGTGGTCGAGATCTGCCCCGCGGGCTACTTCGTCACCGCCATCGACATGGACGGCTACTTGACCTGTGAGTCGGCGGCCTCCTTCATCGCCGACTACGCGCGCGACAGCTGCTACGCCACCTTGGGCTGGCGCGACAGCTGCACCGCGTGCACCACCGCCCCTGCGCGCTGGGCGCGTTCGAGCGTCACCGGTTGCGGGGCGACCAGCAGCACCGGGGCGCGTTGTTTGCAGCACCAGCTCGGTGGGGTGCCGCAGTGGATGGCCAGCGTGGGCACCGATGGCGATGTCGACGAGAACGACAAGTTCTACGCCGGCTTTTTGTGCGAGTGAGCCGAGCGCTCACTCGCAAAATACGGTCCAGGGATCGCCGGAGTCGTCGTCGCTGGCCTCGATCACGAGGGCTCGACCTTCGAGACGCAAGCTCAGGGGCTCGGCCGCGAAGGGCGTGCGGCGAAGCTCGGCCCAGGGCGCCGCGTCGAAGCTCGCGGGATCGGGGCATCCGGGCCGGGCGAGGAGCTCGGCGACCAGCCGCAGATGGGCCAAGCTCAGGCCGCGCCCGTGCAGTGGCGGGGTGACCATGGCCATCGTGCTGATGACCGAGTCGTAGATCTGAACCTCGGGCGGGGTCCCGAGTCGCTCGAGCGTGCTGGCCGACATGATCCGCTCTTGGATCTCGCGGGCCCACTCGCTGCCCCGCTGGTGGCACACACGCAGGCTCTGCCCCTCGCACAGCGCTCGCTGCGACTCGGTCGCGTGGACGCCGGCCGACCACATCAGCGCGAAGGGATCGGCGAGGGCCTCGGCCCCGGCGCCCGGCAAAAGCTCGGCGAGTACACCGGCCTCGCTCGGAGGCGCGCTGTTCATGTCGCGATGCGCCGCGACCACGACGGGGTCTTTGGGGTTGTCGATGGCCGACCAGGTCCGCAGGGACATCGAGATGTGCTCACCCACCAAGATGTCGTCGGCGACGGGCTCGGCGGCGATCAAGGCGTCGATGCGTTCGGCCATGCTGCGGGCTTGCTCGACCGTGATCGCCGGCCGGGCGCGCAGGGCCTGGAGCTCGACGCGCAGGCGCGCGATGGGCAAGACCGGCAAGGCGACGCCCATCGCCGCATCGAGGAGGTCGACGCGCCCGCGCGTGAGCACCTGGCCCGCTTCGATCGCACGCAAGCCCAAGCCGAAGGCGGCCACGGCGTCGCCGGCCGCGAAGCGGTCGTGCAAGTCGAGGGCGATGACATCCATGGCGGCGGAGATCCGCTTGAAGCGATCGAAGGGCGCGTCGCTCAGCGGGCTGTGCACCGGACGGTGCGGGCTACACACCTGGTCGAGGCGTGGCGCGGCCAACAGGAGTTCGGCCCGCGCGCGGCAGCCCCGCAGCGCCTGGGCGTCTGGGCCCGTCCACACGGGGTCATCGGCGTCGGCGTTGCTGCGCAGCTCGTTTTCGAAGTCGCCGAGTCGGTCACCGGGCGGGGGCTGGCAGTGGGTCTCGAGCGGCGCGATGAAGGCATCAAAGGCCTGGGCGGCCGCGCTCGCATCCCCGGCGCAGGCCTCCGACTTGCCTTTGCGCGTGTAGCTGTTGCTTCCTTCGCGCAGCTCGGCTTCGTACTCGCGCAGCGCCTCCCGGCTCATGTGGGGGCGCTCGCCGTCGGGGGAGGGCGAAGCGCCAGCGCTCGTCGGAGCTTCGGCGGTGGCTTTCGACGCCTCTTTCGACGCCTCTTTCGACTCCGGCTGCGCATCTGCGCGGCCCTTCGTGCAGCCGGGCGCGGTCGAGGGCAGGGCCCCGATCAGGACGAGGCCCAAGCCCACACGCACAAAGGACAGGCCCGAAGCCGAATTCGAGGGGGTCGCCGAGCGCCGCACCCCTTGGTCTTAGCATTTGTGCCGCGGGTCGGTCGGCACGCGGCATAAACTCGGGGGCGCGGCAGTTGGGCGCGCGCGTGGGGGACCCTTGTTCTTTTTGTATCCGGTAGGGAATAGCGATCAGCGAGTACGGCGCTGGCCCTGGATCACCTTGGGGATCATCGCGCTGTGCGTCGTGGTCCAGGTCTGGGGGATGTTCGTCGACCTGCGCGTGGTGCAGTTCACGGCCCAAAACCGGAGCCTCATGCCCTGGGAGCTGCAAGCGGAGGTCGCCAAGATCCAAGCTTGGCACCCGATCTCGATGTGGGGCTACGTGGTCACCGAACACGGCCCGCTGCGCATGATCAGCGCGGCCTTCGTGCACGACGGCTGGGGGCACCTGCTCGGCAACATGTTCTTTTTGTACACGGTGGGCTGCAACGTCGAGGACCGCTGGGGGCGCCCCGTGTTCGCGGGGGTCTACCTCGCGGGCATCTTTGCCAGCGCCGGCGCGTACGCGTGGATGCACCCCGAAGCGACGGTCAGCCTGATCGGAGCTTCCGGCGCGGTCTCGGCCGTGATGGGGGCCTTCATCGTCTTCTTCTTTTTCTCGCGGATCCTCTTCGTGTGGTTCTTTTGGTTTTGGACGCGGATGGGCTCGGGCGACTTTTCATGGCCGGCCTGGGCGGCGATCGGCTTGTGGTTCGGCTTGCAAGTGCTCTTGGTGTGGCTCGAGTCGCAAAGCAGCTGCGTCTCGGTGGCCTACAGCGCGCACGTCGGCGGCTTCGTCTTCGGCTTGCTCGTGGGCGCGGGCTTGAGGATCACGGGCATCGATCACCGACTCGACGGCGCCCAACAAGCGCGCTTCGACGCCCAAGTCGCCGAAGAGGTGTACAGCGTTGACCCACGCATCGCCGAGGGCAGCGGGATGTTGCGCACGGACCCGAGCGCGGCCCTGGCTCTTTTTGCCGCCGTGGCCCGCGAGCAGCCCGACGAGGGATCGATCCGGGTCTTGGTCGATGGGCTCGACGTCCACGCCGACGCCGCGGACTTCGATCGTCAGCTGGGCGTTGCCATGCACTGGGCCCGCAGCCGCCGCAACGCGAAGCTGGCGGTGAGCTTGGTGCGCATGGGCGTCGACAAGGGAGCTTCGATGCCGCTGGATGAGCTCGACTGGGCCTACCTGGTCACGGCCGCGGCCGAGCTCGAGGACGCCGAGCTCGTGGTCTTCGCCACCGGCAAGCTCTTGAGCGCGTACCCGCAAAGTCGCTACCTGCCCAAGGCCCTGTTCGAGACGGCCCAAGCCCAACGACGCGCCCATCGACCGGAGCTCGCGCGCACGACCCTCGAGCGCCTACTCGCCGAACATCCGGCGAGCCCCTTCGCGCAACGGGGGCAAGAGCTCCTACGCGAGCTGGAGACCCGCGCCTAGGCGCCGGCCAGGGCTTCGCGCGTGCGGGAGATGACCGCCTCGAGCGCGGCGTCGTCGATGCCGAGGTGCACCACCATCCGCACTTCGCGGGCCCGGTTGGGAAAGCAGCCGATTCCCCGCGCTCGCAAGGGCGCGCACAGCTCGTCGGCGTGGGCGAAGCGCTCGGCGATCTCGAAGACCACGATGTTCGTCTCGGGGGGGCGCGCCACCCAGCACTCGAGATCCGCGAGGGCCTCGCTGAGGCGGCGCGCGCGGGCGTGATCTTCGGCCAGGCGCTCGAGGTTTTGCTCGAGGGCCCAGCTGGCCGCGGCCGCGAGCACCCCCGACTGCCGCATGGCCCCGCCAAAGGCGTGACGGTGGGCGCGGGCCTTGGCGATGAACTCGGCATCGCCCACGAGCACCGAGCCGACCGGACAGCCCATGCCTTTGGACATCGAAAGGGACATCGAGTCGGTGAGCGCCCCGTAGCGCGACAAGGGCACGCCACTTTGGACGTGGGCGTTCCAGATCCGGGCCCCGTCGAGGTGCCGCTTGCGACCGGCGCGCTGGGCCAGGGCGCCGATGGCCTCGAGGCGTTCGATGGGCTGGACCAGGCCGCCGGCCAAGCCGAGGGTCTGCTCCATCCACACCAGGCCGACGCGGGGCCAGCCGCCCCAGGTCTCTTCGTCGAAGCGCCGCTGCAAGTCGGCGGCCTCGAAGCCCTGCTCGCGCCCGAGGGTCTGGATCTGCACCCCGGACAAGCGCGCGGCCGCGGCGTCCTCGTGCACCTCCACATGGCAGGCGGGGGCGGTGGCCAAGACCTCACCGCGCGCGCTGTGGGTGTGCACGGC
>JAUIJR010000294.1 GCA_030431075.1 Polyangia bacterium
GCCTCAGCTTTGGTCTTCGAGCCAGGGGGCGAGGGCCTCCCGAAAACTCGCGGGCCATGCCTGCTTGGCGAGGCTCTGCGCGTCGACGTGCACGACGGTCCGCGTCCCGCGGGCATGCACGGCATCGCGGTCCATCGGCATCATGCGAAAGCCGAAGGTCAAGGAGGTCTCGCCGAGGCTCTCGACCCACACGCGCACGCGGACTTTGCCGACGCCGCGCACGGGCTCGAGGTAGTCCACGGCGTTGTGGCGCACGAGGTGAAACTGCTCGGGACGCGAGCTGTCTTGAAAGGCGCCGTACCCGAGCTCGGCCCAAAAAGCGCCGAGGGTGCGCTCGAAGAGCAGCAGGTAGCGAGCGTTGTGCAGGATGTGAAAGGGGTCGAGATCGTCGAAGTAGATCCCCGTCACATTCTCGAAAAAGCGCCTCGGCACGCGCGCAAGGTAGCACTCGCGCTCGCCTTTGCGGGGGCCGCCACGCGCGCGATACTTCCGGCATGAAACTCGGTGCCTTCTCGCTCAGCTTGGCGGTCAAAGATCTCGCGGTCTCCCGCGCCTTCTACGAAAAGCTCGGCTTCGAGCACGGCGGGGGCGGCGAGGGATGGGCCATCATGCGCAGCGGCGACACGGTCATCGGCCTGTTCGCCGGCATGTTCGACGACAACATCATGACCTTCAATCCGGGCTGGGGTCAGGACGCCAAGCCCGTCGATCCCTTCGACGACATCCGCGAGATCGAAGCGAAGCTGCGCGCGGACGGGATCGAGGTCGTCAGCTCCAACACCGGGGACACGGACGCGGGTCCGGCCCACGTGATCATCAAAGACCCGGACGGCAACACGATCATGTTCGACCAGCACCGCTGATCGCTTCGAGTCGGCGAGGGGGGCGGCGGCTTAGGGCAGCGAGACCGACCAGGCCAACAGGGCCTGCGCGCCGTAGTAGAGCGGTAGGCCCACCAGGCGGTTGACGAAGCGCGGCTCCACGAATCGATCGAGGGCGACGGTGATGTCCGAGAGGAAGAAGGCCGTCGCCCCCAAGGGGAGGGCCCAGTGGTGTCCGGCGCCCCAGCAGCCGTAGGCCAAGGCGGCCATAAGGGTGATGACCGCGATGTAGGCCCGCACCGGAAGCTTGAAGTTCGCGTCCACTTTCGGCGACAGCCAGCGGTCGACGAAGACGGCGAAGACCACGACGGCCGCCCCACCGCCGAGCGCCCAGCTCCAGTCGACCCCGCGCACCAAAAAGGCCGCCGCGAAGGCGAAGTGGCCCCCCAAAAAGGAGAAGAGCCCGACCATGAAGATCGACTTGCGCGCCGAGAGCAAGCACGCGTCACCGATCCACGAGGCCAACAGCGCGCCGAAGATGGCCCAGCCGTAGCTGTTGTCGAAGGCTCCGCCGGCGACGGCGAGGGTCAAAAAGGCCGTAGAAGCGGTGAGCTTGCTGACGGCGCGAAGCCCAGCTCGGTCGCCCTTTTCGGCGACGAGCAGGAAGAAGACGGCGACGCCGAGCAGCCAAAGGGAGGCCTGCACCTCGTCGAGAGTAGCGCATGCCGGGCTCGAGGTCGGGCCCGCATGGACGCGGCGCGCCCAGCTATCATGTGGAGGTGACGGTACGTGCGTGGCTCCCTGGCATCGTCGCCCTCGCGTGTCTCGGCTCCTGTGCAGCAGGAGATGGGGACTCGGTCGAGGTCGAAAACCCCCTCACCGATCCGGAGACGGGTCCGCCCGCGGGCAACCTCGAGGGCATGTGCTCCATCCCCGCCGCGGCCGGCCTCGCCGACATCAGCAATCCAACCACGGTGGTCGGGGACGGCTCGCCGGAGAGCTGCACCAGCGAGACCTTCGTGGCGGCGGTCGCCGCCGGTGGTGTGATCACCTTCGACTGTGGGCCCGAGCCCCACACCATCACCCTCGAGGAGACGGCGAAGATCGTCAACGACACCGGCCCCGAGATCGTGATCGATGGCGGCGGCCTGATCACCTTGAGCGGCGCGGGGGCGCGTCGGATCTTGTACATGAACACCTGCGACGAAGCGCAGAAGTGGACGACCTCCCACTGCCAAAACCAGGACCACCCGCAGCTGGTCGTTCAAAATCTGACCTTCGTCGACGGCAACTCGAAAGGCGAGTCGGCCGAAGGCGGAGGTGGCGGCGCCATCTTCGTTCGCGGCGGTCGCTTTCGGGCGGTCAACACCCGCTTTTTCAACAACGTCTGCGACGACACCGGGCCGGACGTAGGGGGCGCGGCGATTCGCGTGCTGAGCCAGTACGAAGGCGAGCCCGTCTACATCGTGAACAGCACCTTCGGTGGCTCGCCGGAGCTCGGCAACGTGTGCTCCAACGGCGGTGGCCTTTCGAGCATCGGCGTGTCCTACACCGTGATCAACAGCCTGTTCACCCACAACCGGGCCATCGGCAACGGGGCGAACCCCGCCCAGTCCGGCACCCCGGGCGGCGGCAGCGGCGGGGCCATCTACAACGACGGGAACACCTTCACGCTGAGCTTGTGCGGCACGAAGATCACCGACAACGACGCCAACGAAGGCGGCGGTGCGATCTTCTTCGTGAGCAATGACCGCAGCGGCACCCTGCGAATCACCGACTCGGAGCTTTGCAACAACCCCAGCGCCGGCTTCGAGAGCCAGGGGTACCCGGGCATCTACGTCGAGGCCAACGGCGACCCGCAGGTGAGCGGCTCGACGATCGACGAGAGCTGCGGCTGAGCCTTCGCTCAGGGAATCGGCGGCGGGTTGTAGATCGCCTCGACGTCGGCGCCGCCGGCGAAGGCGTAGCTGCCGGCGGGTCCATAGCCGTAGGCCATCATGCCGAAGGGCGTGCCCGAGTTGCCCTCGCCGCTTCCGGACTCGAGGGTGTGCGCGCCTTCTTCGACCGGGCAGCGAATGGTCTCGTAGGCGACGCCCGCGAGCATGCCCACCGGGGTGGTGATGCAGCCGCCGGGCAGGGCCTGACCGTCGAGGGCGAAGGTGCCGCCGACGGGGGCCGAGATCACGAAGTAGTTCTCGGTCCAGGTGTCGGGCACCAAGAAGATGTAGCTCTCGCGGTACTGCTCGACCGGCGCGAAGATCGTCAAGGAGGGGTCGCCGATGACGCGGGTCGTGAAGCCTTGGCTGACGAGGATCTGCCCGATCATGATCGGCTCGGTGGATTCGACGATCACGTCCTCTTGCGTCCAGGTGTCGACCACCTGACCGGGGTTGAGGGTGAAGCTGTCGAGTGGCGGCGGAAGGGTCGTCGTGACCTGGGCGGGGGCGGCCACGCCCAAGAAGCGCAGCTCGTCGGGCTCGACCCATGAACCGGAGCTGCGGACCGGGCTGCGCGAGATCACGAAGTTCGTGCCGAGCGAGGTGATCGGAAAGAGCTGCTCTTCGAGGTGATCGGTGCAGCAGTTGTCGCCGTCCCAACCGGGCGGCTCGGGCGGGTCGGTGATGGCGGGGCCGATGCCCCGTTCGCCGCTGGTGAAGACGACGACGGCTTTGTTCGCCTCGACCACGGTGCCGGTCATGTCGCCCGGGATCCCGTCGGAGCTGATGTTCAAGACGTCGAAAGGACCGATGGTCGTGGTGTAGCTCTCGCCCGGATCGAGGACGGGGATGGAGACCATGTCCGACTTGGTCTTGTGCGAGCTGCGGACGGTGACCTCCGTCCCCGGCGTCACCCCGACCACCGTGACCGCGCTGCGGTCGGGGATGCCCGGGGGCGTCAGCATGGGCACCGCGATCGGGTTCGCGGTGGGGTAGCCGATGACGCGGTAGGAGGTGCCCAGGCCCGAGGTGGGCAAGAGCAGCGAAGCGTCCGTCGAGTAGTCGTTCGTGAAGTTGTTGAACTGGTAGACGACGATCGGGGAGGTCGAGCGGATCCGAAAGGCGTTGGAGCTCAGCTGGGTGCCGGGGGGTCCGGGCGGCTCTTCGGTCGCCATCGTCCAGCCGGTGACCTCGGCGCGTGGCAGCTCGACGCGTTGAAGACCGCCGACCGGGACCTCGATGTTGGCGACGACGAAGGTCGACAGCGGCTCACCGGGCAAGGCGAGGTTGCGCTCGATCACCACGCTGGCCGGCTCGTTGCCGGCGTTGGTCAAGACGACGCCCCAGGGCTCTTGCCAGGCGTTGTCCAGGCCGCGGGCGTTGGGGAGGTCCACCGACCAGAACTCGCAGCCGACATTCGAGGCGTCGAGGGAAGCCGCGGTACAAGCCGCCTGGCATCCCCCCGAGGCGCAGACTTGGCCCGCGTCGCTGTTGCACATTTCGACCACGTCGCCGGGTTGTCCGTCGGGGCCACACTCGACGGCGTTGTTGTCGACACAGTCGACGGTGCCCGGGGCACACGGAACGCAGCCGAGGTCGTCGATGCAGACCTCGGTGTTGCAGGGGATCGTCTCGCCCTCGCCGTCCGGTCCATCGCACTCGACGAAGTCGTTTCCGAGGCAAGTGCCGCAGTTTCCACCGCCGCTGCCGGCTTCACCTTCGCTGGTGGTCTCTTGCCCCTCGGAGCTGAAGCCCGGTTGCGAAGCTCCACTGCCGCAGGCGACGGCACCCAAAGAAACACACGCGAAGAGGCCAGCTGCACCCCAAGACATCGAACAACGCATGGGCGGACGCTAACACGCGACCGGCGTGTCCTCGGCCACGCGCATGTGCGTCAACCCTCGTGCGCAGGCGCGCACCGGAGGGTCGCACCGGAGGGTCGGGGCCTCGGTCTCAGCGACGTCGAGGGCGGCGCTTGGTGGAGCTGTCTTCGCGCCGAACCGCGCGGGTTGCGAGATGATCGGCCTCTTCGTTGCCGGCGATGCCCGCGTGGCCACGCACCTTGAGCAGCTCGAGCTTCGAAAAACGCTCCATCTGTTCACGCACCTTGGCGATGAGCTCGAGGTTGGTCTTGGCCTTCCACCCACCGATCAGCACGCCCAAGCTCCACGCGCTGTCCGTGTATAGATGGATCCGGCGCTCGGCGTCCGCGTCGGTGATGGTCTCGAGCGCGCGCAAGATGGCCGTGAGTTCCGCCGCGTTGTTGGTGGCGAGGCCCATGAACTCCGAGATCTCGACGAGCTCTTCGGGCAAGGCGAGGTAGACGCCGACGCCCGCGGGCCCCGGGTTCCCGGAGCATGCGCCGTCGGTGTAGACGACGATCGTCTCTTCGTCGGCAGGAGCTTTCGGCTCTTCTTTGAGGTGGTCGGCGCGCGTGGCTTTGCTGCCGCCACCCATCTCGCCGTCGCCGATCATCTTCGCGTCCTCGAGTTCTTCGAGGTTCTCGCGCTGCGTCCGGTAGCTCTTGCGAGCGCCGAGCTTGTAGCGGAACTCGCAAAGGTCCCGGCGGACGATCGGTTTGCCGGTGTCGAGGACCCGAACCCAGACCTCGTCCCCGCGGAAATCGAACTGTTTCCAGGGCATCGAAGGCGGAGGGTAACAGGTCACCAGGCCGGTTTCGTGAGGCCGATCGAGAGACTTTGGACCCAGGTAAGTGGGCTTGATCAGCCTGATCTCGCGGGCTTGGCGAGCGTCGATTGTGTTTTGGCTTACGATGCAGCGGAACGTGGGTTCACGCGCCAATTCTCAGTTGACCGCGGTTTGGCCGCCGTCTATACACGCCGGACCATGAAGCGGATCACGTCGACCCTGGCGATTTCGGCTGCGCTCGCGCTCAGCGCCTGCAAAGGCGGCGGTGGCGCCGGAGCTGCAACCAAGTACATTCCTGATGGAGCCGAGTTCATCGGCGGCATGCAGCTCTCGAAAGTTGTGAACGAGGGCGGCTTCAAAGCCGAGATGGACAAGGCCCTGGAGGGCGAGAAGGAAGCCAAAGAGGCTTTCGAAGCGATGAAGGGCTGCAACATCGACCCCTACGGTCTCGAGCAGCTCGTCGTCGGCGGCACCACGAAAGAAGACGTGGCCGTCGTGATCGTCGGATCGGGTGTCGGCGTCGCCGACAACATCACCTGCATGTCCGGCAAGATCAAAGAGATGGAAGGCATGGACAAGGATCCCATGACCATCGACGGCAAGAAGATCGTCTTCGCCGATGACGACGCCAGCGGATTCATCGTCGACGACAAGACCGTCGTCGTCGCCTCCAAGAGCTGGGCCTCCTCGGTCGAGGGTCTCGTCGGTGGCACTGGCACCGCGGCCGTCGACGGCGGCCTCAAGGACGCCATGGCGCTCGCCGATGGTGGCAAGCACATCTGGTTCGCCGGCAAGGTTCCCGCCGAGCAAGCCGCCCAACTCGGCCCCGCCGCGGGTCTGAGCATGGTCGGTGGCGCCTTCGATCTCTCGGGCGGTGGCCTGGGCATCGACGTCAAGGGCAAGTTCGCCGAGGCCGACAAGGCCAAGGCCGCGGCCGACGAAGCCAACAAGGGCTTCGAGCAGGTCAAGCCCATGGCCGGCATGATGGGACTTCCCCAAGGCATGGTGGACTCGGTCAAGATCGAGGCCTCCGGCGACACCATCACCGTGACCGCCAAGGCCTCCAAAGAGGACCTCGAGGCGCTCAAGAAAAAAGCCGAGGAGGGTGGCCTCCCGCTGTGAGGCTCACGGCCTAGGCCGAACCAAGAGGGGTCCAGCTTCGGCTGGGCCCTTTTTGTTTGGGCGGGCGCCGAGTTCGTGCCGCCTGCGCAGGCCTTCGAGGCTCGGCGCCTTTTCCGCCCGCGTGCGTGAGTGAGCCCGGAGACCCCGCTCGCGCTTTTTTGAGACCGGGCCTTGGGATCCGCGTCGAGATCGCCTACAACCCCGACCTCAACTCCTGCCAGCTGCTGTTGGTAGTGCCAAACGAGGAGAATGAAGATGGCCCAGTCGCCCCTACAAATCGTCAAAGAGAAGTTCGGATCCAAAGACAAGCTCGTCGACCAGCTGGTCGGCCTGCTCGAGCCCGCCGAAGGTGAGTCCAAAGAGGAGCTCACCGACCGCCTCAAGCGCGTCGCCAACGCCAAGCTCCTGCACCTTCATGGGGTCGGTGAGCAGGTCAAAGCCCTCGGGGGCAAGGACG
>JAUIJR010000004.1 GCA_030431075.1 Polyangia bacterium
GGTCACCGAAGCGCACGTTGTACTCGACGACGCGCGCGCGCTTGGCCTCGTCGATCATCAAGCCGACGAACAAGATGCCGACAAAGGGTCGCCCCTCTTCGGCCAGGCCGCGCAAGGTGGGGCCGACGACCTGCGACATCACCTGCGTGCGCACCTCGGCGTCGCAGATCGGCGCGGGCCCGTAGGCCCCCATGCCGCCGGTGTTCTCGCCGGTGTCGCCGTCACCGATCCGCTTGTGATCTTGGCAAGGCGCAAAGGTCAGGGCCGCACGCCCGTCGGTGAGCACGAAAAAGCTCGCCTCTTCGCCGCGCATGCGCTCTTCGAGCACGACGGTGGTTCCCGCCTCGCCAAAGCGCCCGTCTTGCATGCACTCGCGCAGCGCGGCCTCGGCCTCTTCGAAAGTCTCGGCCACCGTGACTCCCTTGCCCGCAGCCAGACCGCTGGCCTTGACCACCGGCGGGCTGTCGAACTCGCGCAGTGCGGTCAGACCGGCCTCGAGGCTCTCGACCGTGACGTGGCGGGCCGTGGGCACGCCGTGTTTGGCCATGAAAGCCTTGGAGGCCGCCTTGCTGCCCTCGAGCTCGGCCGCCGCCGCGCTCGGGCCCAAAGTCGGGATGCCGGCTTCGCGCAGGCGATCGGCGAGGCCGTCGACCAGGGGCTGCTCGGGCCCGACCAAGACGAGGTCGACCGACTCGGCCCGCGCGAGCTCGACGACCGCGCTGGCATCGGCGACGTCGATGGCCACGACGCGGGCGTGGGCCGAGATGCCGGCCGAGCCGGGTGCGACGATGACTTGCGCCCCTTCACTCGCGCAGCGCCAGGCCAAGGCGTGCTCGCGGCCGCCGCTTCCGATGATCAAGATGGTGGGCTGGGACATGGCGAAGGCTCGAGCTTCTGGTGACTAGTGACGAAAGTGGCGCTCGCCGGTGAAGACCATGGCCATGCCGTGCTCGTCGACGGCGGCGATGACCTCTTCGTCGCGGATGGACCCGCCGGGTTGAATCACCGCGCTCACGCCGGCCTCGGCCGCGCCGTCGATGCTGTCTCGAAAGGGGAAGAACGCGTCCGAGGCCAACACGGCCCCTTTGGCCTGCTCCCCGGCGCGTCGCATGGCCTGACGAACCGCCTCCACGCGCGAGGTCTGGCCGCCGCCGATGCCTACGGTTACGCCGTCTTTGACCAGCACGATGGCGTTCGACTTGACGTGCTTGGCCACCCGCTGGGCCAGGTCCAAGCTGACGAGCTCATCCGCGCTCGCGGCCCGCTTGCCCTTTTGCTCGCCGTCGGCCGCCCGCACCGCGATGATGTCCTCGCGCTGGGCCAGCACGCCGCCGGCCACGGAGCGCAGCCGCAAGGGTCGCTGCCCGCCTTCGAACATGCGCGGAATTTCGAGCAAGCGCAGGTTCTTCTTCTTGGCCAGGATCTCGCGGGCCTCGGCGCTGTAGCTGGGGGCGATGACCACCTCCAAAAAGGTGGCCACGAGCTTTTCGGCCGTGGCCGCGTCCACCTCGTGCGTCAGCGAGACGATGCCGCCAAAGGCCGACTCGGCGTCGGCCAAGCGGGCCTTCTCGTAGACCTCGGCCAAGGGCTCGTCGGCCTTTCCGACCGCCGCCCCACACGGCGAGAGGTGCTTGAAGACCGCGGCGGCCTTGGGCGCGTGGGGCTGCAGGTCGCGGATCAGGCCCAAGGCCGCGTCCGCGTCGAGCAGATTGTTGTAGCTCATGGCCTTGCCTTGGTGCTGGATGGCCTGGTCGAGGCCGGTGGCTTCGTCGGCCGCGAAGTTGCACGCGTAAAAGCGGGCCTTTTGGTGCGGGTTCTCGCCGTAGCGCAGCTCTTGTTCGCTGACGCCCGTCACGAAGAGCTCCGCGCCCAGGCTCTCGGCGCCTGCGTCTTCGCCCGCGTCGTCGTGGCGCATCAAGTAGGTGGCGATGGCGGCGTCGTAGGCCGCCGTGTGGGCAAAGGCCTTGCGCGCGCAGTGGCGCCGAAATGACTCGGGCAGGCGGCCTTCGTTTTGCGCGAGAACCTCACCGAGCTGCGCGTAGTCGCTGGGGTCGACGACGATGGCGACCCGCGGCCAGTTCTTCGCGGCCGCGCGCACCATGGTCGGGCCGCCGATGTCGATGTTCTCGATCGCGTCCGCGAAGCTGCAGCCGGGCTTGGCGATGGTCTCGCGGAAGGGGTAGAGGTTGACGACGACCAGGTCGATCGGCGCCATGCCGTGCAGCTCGAGCTCGCCTTGGTGGGACTCGTTGGGCAGGGCCAAGATGCCGCCGTGGATCTTGGGGTGCAGGGTCTTGACGCGACCGCCGAGGATCTCGGGCGCGCCGGTGTAGTCGCTGACCTTCACCACCGCGACCCCCTCGCCTTCGAGCGCCTTTTGGGTCCCGCCGGTGGAGAGCACCTCGACTTTGTGCTGGATCAGGATCGAGGCCAGGACGTCGAGCTGCGACTTGTCGCTGACGCTGACCAGGGCGCGGCGGATGGGCGGTAGCGAGGCGGACACGAGGCGCGAGTAGCACGCGTGCCGAAGCTCGAAAAGCTCGCCCGCGCCGCCCCGACTGCGTCCCAGATGCGCGATGAGGGCCTGTGGCGTCCCTTTTTGACGCCCGCGGCGCGAAGGGCGTAGCCGCGCGCCGAGACCCCGAAATTGCGCGCGCCCGCGAGATCTCCCCGACCGACCAGGGGAGCGCTCACAGGCGCAAACTTTCTATGCTTCGGCGTCTCTCAGGCGCTTCGCCGCGCGCGCCTACGCGCACGCCGACGAGCTCGACCCTCGAGGCTCAGCCGCGCGTGGTCAGGTACTGCACCAAGTCGGAGCCACCGGCTTCGCGCAGCTTCATCAGACCGCGGACCTCGACTTGGCGGATACGCTCGCGGGTGAGGTTGAGGATCTCACCGACCTCTTCGAGGGTGATGCCGCCTTGCTTCGCCACGTCGAGGGCGCAGCTCTTCTCCAGCTCCCAGACTTCCTTTTCGGGGAAGTTCACCTTGATGCTGCCGGTGTTGGGGTTCACGTCCAAGTACAGGTGGTACTTGCAGCTCACGTAGGGGCACGGGCGGGCGACGTTGGAACACTCGCCGCGCGTCTTCGGTCGCCAGTAGGTGCGCTCGGGGTAGAGCAGCGCGCCGATGCGCAGCTCCTCTTTGGTGAGGCGCTTCATGGCGATGGTCTTGGCGCGTTGGCGCCGAACGATGGGTTTGGGGTCGATGTTGCTCATGGTCGGTCTCGAGGTGCGGGCGAGCGCCCGCGGAGTTGGAGGTGGAGCTGGAAGTGGAGCGAGAGGGGGAAGGCGAAAAGAAAAGCCAAGGCCGAAGACGGCGGCTAAAGGAGTTCGGTGGGGCTGGCCGCGCCGCCGCCTCGGGGGCGACGAATTCCGGCGCTGGCCATCAGGAGCTTTTCGAGGCGATGGACGCCTTCGAGCAGCGCATCGGCGACCTTCTTGATCGAGCTGAGCTCGTCGACGAGTTGGTCGCGGCGCTTGGAGGGAGCCTCGGAGTCGACGCGCGCTTCGAAGTCGCGCATCAGACCGTTGAGGGCGTCATCGAGGTTCTCGATGCCGTCTTTGAAAGTCAGGAACTTCTCTTGGATCTCCTCGAGCGTGTAGCGCTCGGCCATCAGTCGCTTGATGGTGTTGATCCGACGAACGGAGCGCAGCGGGTACACGCCGCGCGAACCGAGGTGCTTGCCCTTGCGCCCTACCCGGCGCGAGCGCGGCACGAGACCGAGCTGCACGTAGCGGCGAAGGTTCGCCTCGGAGAACTGCACCTCGCGCTCCGCGAAGGCCGAGACGAGCTCTTGCGAAGTGAGTCCTCGCGGATGCCGACCTTCGATCTCTCGAATCTGAGCTTCGGTGAGCGTGGTGGGCATCGGTTCGATGAGGGCCGTGTGGCCCGAAGCGGCAAGGGGAGAAGCGAGGGAGGAGGAGCGGGTCGCCGCGAGCGGCGATGGAGCGGTCGGGGTCGAGGAGAGCGAGTTGATCGCGCTTCAAGATCTATTTCATCGATCGAGACTCAATGTAATTGATTGAGTAGATCTTTGGAAGCATTTTTCACTTGAGTGAAGCAACTTTTTTCGCTTCGCACTCTGAGATCTCGTTCAGTGCTGGACGTCGGAGCCCTCTTTCGATGCGCGCCTACTGGACTCGGCGCACGCGCGAGCGCGACGCAAAGCGCAGCGCGACCACGCGGTAAAGCATCGAATTACGCGGCGTAGAGCGAGCTGAGACGCGATCACCCGAGGGCGAGGAACTTCGGCGACCCGCGGGCCGGTCGCTCGCGCGGCAGCTCGCATCTGAACACAGATCCAGATCGCGTCACACACTTCGGAGCCTCCGCTACCGCATGAACGGGCACAAGGAGATCTCCTCGGACGATCGCGTGACGCGATCGTCGAGCAAGATGCAGCCGCTCGGTCGTCGAAGTTTTGCCGGCGATCGCTTCACGCGATCGCTTCACGCGATCAGTCAGAGCTCGAAAGGACGACGCGCAGCGGCGACTTCAAGACGCGCAGTTTGTGTCGGCCGCCGCGCGGAATCTCCACGCGACCGAGCGCCGTGAAGGATCCCTCGAGGCTATCCGAGAAGGCCACGCGATGAGAGCCCGGACGCAAGCGCACCTTCTTTTGTGGCTCGACGAGATAGCTGCGCCCATCGATCTGCACACGCCCCCACGGAAAGTCACCGGCTTGGAGCACCACCTCGACACGCGCGGGCTTGGGTGTCTCGCTGCGCGTGGCCGGCTTTTGGGTGGCGGCTTCGACTTCGGGTGCGGGCTCGGGCGCGGCGTCGGCTTCGGGCTCGGGCTCGGCTTCGGGCTCGGACTCGGCTTCGGGCTCGGGCTCGGCTTCGGGCTCAGGCTCGGCTTCGGGCTCAGGCTCGGGCTCAGCTGCGGCTTCGGGCTCGGCCGGCAGTGCAGACTCGGGCACGCCTTCGGGATCGACCGTCGCCGCCGCGGCGAGCTCAGTACTCCCCTCCCCGCTCGTAGCCACCCCGGACTCGACCGATCCGCTCGCGGCCGCGACGGACTCGGGCGCCGCGTCTCGGGTCGCGTAGTAGATGCCGCCCACAGCACCCAGACCCAACAAGGCCGAAAAGAGCCAAAGCAAAGAGCGTCCGCCCGCTACCCGCGTGGGCGCGCTCGAGCCGGCCGCCGCCATGGCGCTGGCCGGGCGTTGCGTCGTCCGCGTCGGCGCCTCGCTCAGAGTGGGAATCGAAGCAGGACCCGATGCGGGACTCAGGGCAGGACTCGACGAGCGGCTGAGTTCGGCGGCCGCCAGCGCGGGCGTCTCGGCTCGCGCCGAGGGACGGGTTTGGGTCGCCCCTTCGAGCTCGCGCGTCACTGCGGCCGAAGCCGATCGGGGCCCGCTGATCTCGGCCACCGCATGAATGCCGCTGCGCGGGGCGTCGGTGCCGATGTAGCGCTGCACCAGCTTGCGCAGCTCCATGCTGCCGTCGCCGTACATCGGCGACTCGCGCAAGAGCTCGAGGGCGGCCTCGGCCGTCGCCACGCGATCGTCCAGGCGCGGCGCGACGAGGGCCAGTCGAAAGGCATCGAGACGCGCCGGGATGGCCCCCGGAGCAAGCTCGGGAAGCTTGCCGCTCACAGCCAGCATGTGGGCCATGGTCTCCGTCTCGGCTTGCCGAAAGCGCTGGCCCGTGAACAACTCGTGGAAGATCACCCCCACGGCGTAAAGATCGCTGCGCGGGTCGACGACGCCGTCGCACTGCTCGGGCGCTAGGTAACCGAGCTTGCCTTTCACCACGGTGCCGGTCGTCTCGTCGGCGGCAAAGCGCGCGATGCCAAAGTCGGCCAGCTTCACGTCGCCCGAGTCGGTGAGCAAGATGTTCGAAGGCGAGATGTCGCGGTGCACTACACCGCGTCGCCCCTCTTCGAGCTTCACGTTGTGGGCGTAGTCCAAGGCTCGCAGCACCTCGGCCACGATGTGCACGGCCACGCGGGCCGGCAGCACCTCGCCTTTGCGCGAGAGCCAGGTCAACAGCTCCGCGAGATTCGGGCCCTTGACCCAATCCATCGCGATAAAGGCCTCACCGTCGACCTCTTGGGCGTCGACGATGCGGACGATGCGGCCGTAGTCGAGACGACTGGCGATCTTCGCCTCTTTGACGAACATCTCGACGTAGTGGGGATCTTGAGCGTACTCCGCGGCCAGCAGCTTGATCGCGTACTGCTTGTGGTCGCCACCCAAGATCGGCTTTTGGGCGAGCCAGACCTGCGCCATCCCGCCGCGGCCGATCTTCGAGATCAGCTCGTAGTCCCCGATCTTCCGCACCGCGAGGGACGTTCGCCGCAGCCATGGCTGCGTGTCAAGCGCAGGGGACCAGGCCTGGGTGGGCCCCATCTCCCACAACAGCGTCGGTGAATCGCTCGGGTGCACGACCCCCCATCGGCCGTCGATTCGGGGCCTTGCATCTTTTGTCCCGTGGGCAGGCCATTGGCCGGGACGCGCCCCATTGGGCCCCAAATGGCGCTCGAGGGCCCAAGGACGCCCTCGGCCCGCCCTCAGCGCGGCACCAAGAAAAGCGGCGGCGGTGGCATCTCTTTCCATCGCGGCGCGTAGGTCTCGGGTCCCGGGTACTTGTAGGTCTTCTTTTCGTGGTGCCAGACGGGTCCGGTATCCACGCAGCCGCGGATCCGGTCCTCGCGTGGACAGTAGATGCGTACGTGAAAGTGGTCGTCGTGGGGTGCGCGCGGGCCCGGCTGGTACATCACCTCTTCGGCGTAGGCGATGAGCCAAGTCGGGGCGTCGTGCTTGCGCGCGTACTCCAACAAGCGAGCCCGAATGCCGTCGCTGACGAAGATCCACTGCACGCGGATCTCCGGATCCTCCAACAGCGCCTCGACCAGCGCCCAGTTGCGCTTGGTGTCGAAGCGGCGCTCACTCCACGCCATCTCGCCTGGCGCTTGGGCGGGCGGCTCGTCTTTGTCGTCTTTGAAGGCCCGGCCCCGCGCGTCGTAGCGGATCATCTCGAGCTCCGGCGGCCGTTGCACGCGCCCGCGTCCATCGACGCTATAGAAGATGAGATCGACGTCCCGGCCGCTGTGGTGCGAGCGATGCCAGGGCGTGGCGCCGCCTTTTCGAGGCGAGAGGTCCGCCACTCCCAACCAGCTGCGGCCGTGCCGGGCTTGCACCCGCTCGGCGGCCCCTTGGACGGCATCGACGAGCTCGTCGATGCCGTAGCGATTGCCCCGATCGCGCCAGGCCCGCGGCGAGCGAAAGCCCTCGCCAAAGTTGTCCATGCGCCGGGGTCGCATCATGCGGCCGTCGTTGCTTTGGCCGTAGCTGACCGAGGTGAAGTCGAGGTGCACGCCGGGCAAAGCGCAGGCCGCCGTCAACAAAGCCAGGCCCGCGCCCAAGGCCCACGCCCGGCTGCGTCCGACTTCGCCTTTGCGTCGCCCCCTGCCCCGCATGACCGAAGTTTGCGCGAAGCGGGCCGCCAGCGCCAAAAGTCGGGCTTTGCGCGGCCGCGCGAGTGCGTACAATCGAAGCGACGTGCTGGCCGACGCGCATCTATTCGCCGCCGCCTTGGGCATCGTGCTGCCGGACGCCGTCCGTTTGGGCGAGCGCGCGGTCGATCTGGCCGCCGGGCTCGAGGCCGAGCCCCTCGAAGACGGCGGCCGCATGATCACCTGGCGCGATCCGAGCCGCGCGTCTTTGTCCATCGTGCTCGACGCCGACGGCCGCGTGCGTAGCGTGCTGCCCTTTTTGGACGGCGCCCGCGAGCTCCAGGGTCGACTGATCGAGCTCTTCGAGGACCCGCACGAACGCGCCGATGACTGCATCGTCGTCGACTTCGTCACCAAAGACGGCGCCTTCGCCTTTCGCACGGGGACCCACGCCCAAGATCTGCACGTCAACCGCGAGCGCTTGCAGTTCGAGCTGCCGATGCCGGTGTCGGTGACCGCCTTCGCGCGCAAGTACATGGTCCGCCCACCCGAGGCCCCCAGCGCCGTCAAAGAGTTGGGCGACGCTCCGACGCGCTGGGTCTCGACGGGGCTGACGGCGGCGCGCCAGGGCCGGCAAGATTTTTCGCCCGCGCGCGCGCTGGTCCGCGCCGAGATCCGTGACTGCGAGCAGCGCATCAACCGGGCGACGCGCGAGACCTTTCAGCGCGCCCGCCTCTTTTGCCAGGGCCTGAAGCTCGACGTGGTCGCCGCCTTCGACGAGTCCAAGCCGCACATGGTCTTTCGTCCCGGGCAGGTGCTCGAGGGCTCGCTGGCCTTGCTGAGCACCTTGGACACGGAGCACCACGACTACACGATGCCGCTGCTCAAGACGGTCAAAGGCGAGATCGGCGGCTGAGTTCAGCTCAGCTCAGTTCAGCTCAGCTCAGCAGGGGCAACAGGCGCGCGCTCGAGACCCGCTTCGTCTTGCTGTCGCCGCACGAGCCGAGTAGCTCGAGTTCGGGCGCGTCGGCCTCCAGCTGCAGCTGCACGCGGGCCTCGTCACCACGGAGGTCGCGGCGACGAAGCTCGACGCGACCCTCCCCCACGACCTCGACTTCGAGCACGCGCCAGTCGACCCCCGGCCAGCGAAGGGCCGCGGCGTGCCAGGCGAGCTGACCGAGTCGTTCTTCGTGACAAGGTCCGCGCAGACGCTCGGCGACGCCGATTCGACCTCGCTCGGTGGCCTCGACCAGCGCGTCGAGATCGGCGAGCTCGAGCTGCCCGTAGCAAAGCCCGCTGGGCAAGGTGACCAAGGTGGGCGCGAAGCGATGCCCGCCCAGGTGGCTGGTCTGCCAGACCCGCCCCTCGAGCTCGGTGCGCCCGCACAGCTCGGCGTAGATCGGCTGCCCGAACTTGGCGCAGCAGCGATCGCGGACGCCGTGGGTGCAGACCAAGTACCAAGGCCGGGTCTCGAGCGCCTCGGCTCGCGGCGCGCAGGCCAGCGTCTCGACCAAGCTCTCGACCGAGGCCGCTTCGAGCGCCGCGCGGTCCAGGGCCCACACGCCCCGCCGGTCGCCCAAAAAAGCCCGCGGCGCGACATGACTCTCGCGCGGCCGCCGAATGAACTGCAAGCGCAGCCCCATCTGGCGTAGCGCCTCGGTCTTCATGGCTGCGCCCAGGCGCTGGACGAAAGGCGCCGGCAACACCCCCACCCCCGGAACCTTGGGGTCCCAAGCCCCGTGCACCTCGAGCAACAACCAGGTCTGCACGCCCGAAGCCGCGCTCCCGGCCAAGAGCTCAGGATGCGCCCGGGCCGCCACGGAACACCAGCTCGCGTCGGGCTCGTTCACGCCGCCAGCCTAGCGCGCCCACGCCGAGTCCGCGACTCGCCACCGCACCAACAAAAAGGGCGACCCGAAGGCCGCCCTCTTTGTCGGAGTGTCGTTTCGACTAGCCGCCGGTGGTCTCTTCGCCACCGGTCTCGCCGGTCTCGTCGCCACCCATGGCCTCTTCTTCGGCGTCGCAAACCGCCTGCGGGTCGTAGTCGCCCGAGCAGTACTGTCCGTTGTCGGGCCAGAGCTTGCCGTTGGTGTCGCGGTACGGGGCGTTCGAGGGGTCGAAGCCGTAGTCGCACTTGTCGCAGGCGTCACCGACACCGTCGTAGTCCTGGTCGCGCGGCGGCAAGAAGCAGAGGTTCTGCCACAGGTCGTCCGCCACCGGGAAGTCGGCGAGAGTCAGGCGGCTGTTCGCCATCGCGGGGTCGCAGGCCGGGTCGCCGGGGTCGCACATGCCGGCGTCGGCGAGGGCTTCCTCGCAGCCGGGCGGCAGGTCGATGTAGCCGTAGGCAGCGGGAGCCTGCACGGCGTCGGGCAGCTTGCGGCAGTTGACACCATCCGGGATGAAGTTCTCCGGATCGTCGGGCTCGTTGGCGCAGTCGCGTTGAATCGGCAGACCGTCAGGGTCGCAAAAGCCGATGCAGTCGTAAGTGCCATCCTCGTTGGGCTCGGCGGCGTACTCACCGTCACCGATGTAGTCCGTGGCGCAGCACAGGCCGTTGACGGAGACCGCGAACAGACCGAGCGGCCGCGAGTCCTTGATGGTGGAGCAGGCGTTGCCCGCTTCGCAGGCATTGCCGATGCCGTCGCCATCGGGATCGTCGAGCTCCATGCCCATCATCAGGATTTGGTCGTTGTTCGCCTCGAAGGCGCAGGTGTCGCAGATGTCGCCGACACCGTCGTTGTCGGTATCCAGGTGCGCACAGATGCCGTCCGGCGAGCAGGTGGACCCGTCGAGACACTCGGCATCCGAGCTGCAGGTGACGCGGGGGACCGGCTGACGCGGGCAGGTGTCGTTGATGTTCGCCAGGCCGTCCTGGTCGAAGTCGTCCATGTCGCCGAAGCCGACCGGGCCGGCCGCGTCGGCACCTTGCACACCTTCGCAGGCGTCACCGATCATGTCGTCGTTGACGTCGGCTTGGCACAGGACCTCCGAGTCGTAGGGCACCGAGGTACCGACCGTGTGGGGATTGCCCAAGCTGGTGCCGAAGCCGCCGCAGTTGGCGACGGTCACGCAGTTGTCGCAGACATCGCCGATGCCGTCCTTGTCCGCGTCGTCTTGGCGCGCGTTGTTGCGGACCCAGTACTTGGGCGGCGGCGCCCCGATCTCGAGGTTGTAGTCGGCGGCGGGTCGGCGACAGTTGTCGCAGTCGTTGCCTACGCCGTCCTTGTCGGAGTCGGCGCTGTTCGAGTTGCCCGGGGTGACCGGGCACAGGTCGATGACGTCGCCGAAGGTGTCCTGATCCGAGTCGTCCTGACCCGGGTTGGCCACGTCGTTCGCGTTGTCGCAGGAGGCCGGGACGTCGTCCTTGTCCTTGTCGTCGCGGCACTGGGGCTCGTCGATCGAGAAGTCGTAGTAGAAGTCCTCGGCTTGCTCCTCGTCGTCGCTTTGGCCGCCGACGATGAGCGGCATGCCGCACACGTCGTGGAACGCCGCTTGGTAGGCCGCCGTGAAGTCGGCGCCGAGCACGGTTTGGGCCTCCTCGAGGCTCGTGAAGCGACCACGCGGGTAGCCCCCGTTCTCGTAGCCCAAGCCGGGGATCACGAAGCGGTAGCGACCGCTGCTGGTCTCACCGAAGTCGTCGACGCTGCCCTCTTCGAAGAGCTTGCGGCTGAAGCGAACCGGGTCGACCGAGATCTTGACCGTGCCGAAGCTCTGGTCGGAGACGTCGACGATCAAGCAGGGGTCGACGTCGCCGCCGCCCGCCTCGACCTCGACCGGGTCCTCCGAGCAGTCCAGGCCGCCGGCGACCTTCTCGACCGCGTCCCAGCAGGTCTCCGGGCCCCAGTTCAGCGACTCGCAGCTGCGGGTCGGGTTCCCGTCGCGGCTGAAGTCGACGACCTCGGTGCCGCCGTCCTTGCGGACCACCTGCCAGATCTCGATCTTCTGCAGGTTGCGCGGGTCCATGTCGTACTTGTTGGACAAGCGCAGCTCGAAGTCGTCACACGCGCCGATGCGCAGGTTGTCGGTCGGGAAGCCCGAACCGGGGACGACGTGGAACTCGGGGGTGCGGAAGGTGTACTCGGTACGGCCGTCGAGGTCGTTGCCGACCTTGTCGCGGACGTGCTCGCCACCGGTGGCGAAGACCACCGTGTACTCCTGGCCGGAGCACATGCCGCGGTCGAAGTTCTCGTAGTTCTCGGGGGTGAAGCCCTCGTGGGCGAGCCAGCCGTCTTGGATGTTGCGCTCGCCGATGAAGTTGCGCGCCTCGGCGCACTGCTCGGTCAAGGCGCGTTGCTCGTTGCCGAGGTCGCCGGGGCGGTAGTCGATGCCCTTGATGGCCGGGTCGTAGACGACGCCGCCGACCTTGGTCACGAAGCGCGTGGTGTAGATGCCTTCGTTGGTCTTGCCGTCGTGACGCTCGAGGCTGCCGAAAGGCGGCGTGCACAAGCGCTCGATCTGCTCCGCGCACTCGGGGTCTTGGTCCGCCGGGTCGCCGCAGTAGCAGCTGCGGGTCGCGTCGGGCAGCGTGCTGTCGCGGCCGAAACGGGCCACGGGGGCCACGTTGTCCTGGAAGACCGGGTCACACGAGGCGCCGTCGCCCCCGGCGCCCAGCGCCGCCGTGCAGCAGTTCGAGGCGGCGAAGAGGTCGTCACCGTCGAGGTCGCAAAAGGCCAGCGGGAAGCCCGAGGGGATGTTTTCGCAAAGGCCCGGCGTCGAAGTCGAGCAGGCCGTGTAGTCGTTGGTGGCCACGTAGCAGCCGGGCGCCTCGCGGTCGTCGAAGCGCTTGTCGACGCAGTAGCCCTGCGCGCCGGTGGTGTCGTTGGACACGCGGCACTCGGCGAACCACTCCGCCTTGCAGCGCTTGTTCTCGCAGTCGTCGCCTTGGGTGCAGGCCTCGCCGTCGCGGTCGCCGATGCATTGCGTACCGGTCAGGCCGGCGTCGCGGCAGTCGTCGTCGTCGTCACACCACTGCGGGGTGTTCTCGGCGCCCGCGGGGCGGTCGCTGGGGTGGGTCTCGCGCAGCGCGTCGTACAGGGGCACCGCGTGCGGGCCCATGTCGCCGTTCCAGTCGTAGACGTACTGGGCGAACTCGTTCTCGCGATCGACGAAGGCGCGGAACTCGCGACACTCGGTGAAGACGTCGGCGGCCTCGTCACAGGTGACGGCGTTGGCCGGCGAGCGACGGGTCACGCCATCGTCGGTGACGCCGTACTTGGCCACGTTGACCGAGAGCTCGTAGTCACACGCGGTGCAGCAGGTGTCCGGGCCCTCGTCGGGGCTGGAGCAGGACTGCGAACGCCAGTCGGTGCGGCCGCGGTAGGCCTTGGTCACGCCGTCGACCTGCATCTTGAGGGGCTTGGGGCCGCCGTCGTCGAAGAGGTCCTCGCACAGCAAGGGGTTGGCCTCGATGGCCTCGGCGTCGAAGGCGATGCCCTGCGCGTCGAGGTTCTCGATGCAGCTCAGGTTGACGCGACGGGTGATGCGCTCGGGCTGGTTGGTGCCGGCCTTGATGAAGTCGCCGTTGTAGCGGGTGATCGGGCCGCGGATCTCGAGCAACTGGGTCTTCCAGTCGTAGACCTCGAAGAGGTTCGGGTTCGAGGGGTCCTTGCGCACGAGCTCCACCGAGGTGGGGTCGAGGAGGTTGTTGAAGACCAGCTCGAGGCCCTGCCAGGTGATGAGCGGCGACAAGGTGCACCACTCCTCGGAGCCGCGCTGGGCGCCCTCGGCGTCCTCGGTGACTGTGCACTGCTCGAGATCCGTGAGGAAGTACTTGGGGTTTTTGGCCCCGTCCATCACGATGCTGACCTTTTTGTTGGCGTAGTTGACGCCGGTCAGGCTCTCCAGCACGAGCTTGTTGGGATCACAAATGCCGCAGTCCGTATCTTGGATGCAGCCGCTGGCCGTCATCGCCGTAGCAGCGAGAGCGGCCGAGCCGAACATGTAGCGAAGCTTGGGGTTACGCATCTTTTTCCAAGTCCTTGTCGAAATCGTCAAATCGTCCCGCTAGACGCCTTGCATGGTGTCGGGGACGGGGCGGTCTTTCTTGCTGACGAGGCCGATGACCTCCGCCCCCGCTTCGCGGGCCAGACCGATGACCTCGATGGCGTCGCCGTAGGGGGCGTCCGCGTCGAAGTCGATGAAAATCACCTTCTTGGTCTCCGCTTTCAAGAAGACCTCCATCTCGTCTTTGAGCGCATCCCGACTCGCGATCGGGTTGCGATTGATCAGTACGCCGCCGTCCTTGGTCAGGCCGAGCACCATGTGGCGCTGGTTCTGGTCGCGCTGCTGCGGCTTGGGCTTGCTGTCGGGTGGGACACGCACCGACACCTCGGGAACCAGCTTGGGTGTCATCACCATGAAGATGATGAGCAGCACGAGACACACGTCCACCAGGGGGGTCACGTTGATGTCTGAGCTTGGTCCACCTTTGGAACCACCTGCGTCCATTCCCATGTTCGGGTCTTCTCCTGCTGCGTGCGTGTAACGGCCCGGGCGGGCCTAGCTTACGAGTGTTGATCGAGGCCAGGTAGTGTTTTGTGGGCTTCGGGGGGCCTCGTGGGTCCCTTTTGGCCCCCTGGCGGGGATCTTTTCTTGCTCAGAGAGGCGCCAAAAGCGCCTCCGGGGGTGTATCTCGGGAGATACGCGGGGTGGCGACCGGTCGGGGTCGGGGGCGACGCCCCTCAGCCGGCCCCTTCGAGAGCGACGACCATGGCCACGGCCGGCTGTTGCTGCTCGAGATCCTTCATCCATTCCAGGAGCACGCGGGCGCGCTCCCAGTTCATGTCTTGGTCGCCCTTCACGAAGAGGATCGGGCCGTCGTAGTTGCTGGCCGTCGCCTTGCCGTTGGCGATCACGAGCTCTTTGTCCAAGCGCTCGAGGGAGTCTTTTTTTGAGTCGTAGAGGTCTTGGTTGACCCACACGCCGTTGCTGTCGATCGAGACGAAGACCTGATCGCCTTCTTTGTGGGCGTCGGCATCGGCGAGGACGGGAAGCTTGACGTCCTTGCCGCGCCCGAGCATCGGGGTGACGACCATGAAGATGATCAGCAGCACCAAGCACACGTCGACGAGCGGCGTGACGTTGATGTTGCTTTGGGGCCCGCCAGCGTCGAGCGAGCCGTGGTCCTTCTTGTAAGGGATCTTGCGGCGGCGGCGTCCGGTGTGGTGCGAGGTACCCAAGGTGAGTCTCCGTGACGAGTGAAAAAGGCGTGGGGAGCCGGGGCGTCGGGCGCCCCGGCGAGGCGACTAGTAGCGGCCCTCTTTGAGGACGTAGTCGATGAGCTCCGAAGCGACATCGTTCATGTCGATCTGGAAGCCCTCGACGCGCGAGTTGAAGGCGTTGAACATCATCACCGCCGGGATGGCGACCAAAAGGCCGACCGCGGTGGCGAAGAGCGCCTCGGAGATACCGCCGGCGACCGAGCTCAGACCACCGCCACCATCGCCCGAGAGGCCCTGGAAGGCGGAGATGATGCCGACGACCGTACCGAGCAGACCGACGAAGGGCGCGGTCGAGCCGGTGGTGGCGATCATGGTGAGGCCGCGCTTGAGGCTGGCCGTCTCGCGCTCCTTGGCGCGCTCCATCTGACGGTTGACGGCGTCGACCAGGTCGAAGTCGCCGACGTCGTCGGGGCCCTCTTCTTCGAGCGCCTCGAGGCCTTGGATGTACTCGCTCATGCCCGCGCCCACGACCTTGGCGATCGGGCTGTTCGGGTTTTGCTGGGCCGCTTGAACCGCCTCTTCGAGCTTGCGCTCTTGGAGGAAGTTACGCAGGAGCATGATGAAGTTGATGCTCTGCGTCTTGGCCTTGCGGTAGAGCATGAAGCGCTCGATGGTGAGCGTCATGGCGATGATGAACTGCAGCGCCAAGATGATGATGATCAGCTTGGCGAACAGACCCATCGTCTCCCACATGCCGGAGATCGAGAAGTCGGTGCCTGCGTTGGCGAGAAGGGTGAAAGCTTCCATCGGGTTTGCCTATTTGGTCCTTTGAGGCTGTGGGTCGTGTGCGCCGTGCGCTGACCGAGGGCGACCGAGTCGACGGCGCCCTGCGGTGAAAGTCGTTACTTGAAGGTGATGTCGAAGACCGCTTCCGAGCAGGTCTTTTGGGGCTTGCCGCCCACGATGAAGGGCTTGAAGCGCCACTTGGAGACGGTGTCGCGGCAAATCTTGTCGACCTGCGCATCGCCGGGGAACTTCTTTTTGGTGCGCACGTCGACGACCTTGCCGGTCGTGCTCACGCAAAAAGAGGTGATGTTCTTGCCGGGCTTTTTGTGCAGGCGCGCGGCCTGGGTCTTTTGCAGCTCGGACTGCTTGGGGTCGGGCGCGAAGACGGCCTGACCCATGACGGCCTTGATCGGCTTTTTGGCCGTGGTCGCCTTGGAGGTCTGCTTCTTGGCGATGCCGCCACCGGGCACGCCGCCGGGGATGCCGCCGGGCACACCACCGGGCACGCCACCGGGCACGCCGCCGGGCACACCGGGGACCTTCGAAGCCGACTTGCCGGGCTTCTTGTCCGGGATCTTGTCGCTGACATCGTCGGGCTGCGTGATGTCCTCTTCGATGGGCTCGTCCTCTTCGGGGACGTCCTCTTCGACCTCTTCTTCGACGTCGTCACCCGCGGGCGGCGGCGGCGGAGGTGGAGGCGGCGGCGCCTCGTCCATGGCGAACTGCACCAGCACGAACTCGAGGGTCGGCGGCGAGACGCGGGAGATGGACATCTTGCCCGCGAACCAGATGAAGAACAGGCCGATCATCGTGCCGATGATGGTGACGACGGCGGCGCCCACGAGGAGGGTGCGGCGCTTCTTGTCGCTGCCTTGGGATGTCAGATAGGTGTCGAACATGGTCAGTGCCTCGATTGGCCGACAACGCGCGGACCCAGCCCTTCGGCTTTGGCCCTAGCGCCCCCTCCCCTTCTTCTTGTTGCCTTCGGCCGCCGCCGCGATCTGAGCCTCGAGCTCGGCGCGCAGGGCCTTGTCCGACTCGACCTCCGCGGCCGAGAGCGGCGCTTCGGGGCAGCAAGCGACCATGGGGCGCTCGGCGGCGACGAAGCGGCTCTTGTCCGCGCTGATCTTGCCGTAGATGGTGATGGACTTTGCCTTTTTGAAGGTCTCGAGCTCGCCGTCGACCTTCTCTTTGATGGTCGCGGGGTCGACGGGCTGCGGTGCGCCGCCGTCCTCGGGCTCGGGCGGCTGAGGCACCAAGATGGTGTACTCGACCGCGATGGTGTCGAGGTAGACGGGCTCGGGCTTCTCTTCGCTGCCCTCTTCGACGACCGGCTGTTGCTCGGCGGGCGCGAGCACCTTGATGTCGAAGCCGTAGACGTGCTTCGCCGCGTCGATGGGCTTGACCGAGTCGGCGACGACCTTGCCTTTGAGGCCGACGTCCTTGTCGGTGTAGGCGGCGGCGTTGTTCAGCAGCTCGGTGGCCGGACGATCGAGGGGGCAGTCGCCGATCTGGTCGATGTCGCAGACCGCCTTTTGCTCTTTCCACGCCAACATCGAGTCGTTGCGCTTGTTGAGCAGCTCGAGCTTGTCCTCGGGCGACTCGGGCGGGTCGAGGTACATGCGCGCCATCGACTTTTGCGTGTAGGCCATGGCCCGCCACACGTAGGGGTCGCGGTTTTGGGGCGCGAGCGCGGAGGCTTTTTTGAGGTAACCGATCACCTCGTCGGCGATCTTCATGCGCTCATCCGCGTTGATGTTGGCGTTGTAGGCCAGGCCCGACTCGGGGTCCGGCATGAGCGGGTCGAAGCTGCGAACCGCGAGCTCGTACCAGGCGCGTGCGCTCTCGGGAAAATCCTCGGTGCGCTTTTGGTACCACTCGTCCGCTTTGTCGGGCTGCCCGCAGGGGTCCTCGTGAATCTTGGCGATGTTCACGTACAGGGCCTCGTTTTTGGGGTCGGCCCGGAGTTCGTTTTGCCAGTGTGCGAGCAGCTCGTCGCAGCGCTGGTCGACCGCGAGCAAGGCGAGCTTGTGCTCTTCGAGGGCCTTTTCGTCGGCCGGCGTCTTGACCTCGAGCCGGTCGTACCAGCTTTGGAAGTCTTGCAAGGCTTTGGTGGCTGCGGCCTTGCGCTCGCCGAGCTTGTCGTCCTCGGTGGCGTCCTTGAGCTTGAGCACCACCGACTCGGCCGCGCACGCGCGGTTCCACAAGTAGGTGACACCGTCCGGCTCGTACTGCTCGGCCTCGTCGTACTTGGCGATGGCCTCGGAGAACAGACCGTCGGCGTACAGCTGGTTCCCCTCGCGGACGAGGTCGCGGGCCTGAATCTTGTCGCAGCCCAACGAGGGCAAGAGACAAAGCGCTCCGAGGGCGAAAAGGCGGCGCATCGAAGGCGCCATATTACGGAGCTGGCCCCAGAAGTAAAGGCGGGAGCGCACGGGCGTCAAAGCGCTTTTTCGGGCATTCAGGACCATGTTCGGGCTGCTTTGGGCGGCATTGCGGGGGGCGCGTGAAGCCGGGTGGGCGCGACCCGCGGGCGGGCGCCGGCCGCGTCAGCCACGCGCCGATCCGCGCGGCGGATCGGGCTCCAAGGCGAGATCGGAGAGCCTTCGCACGCCGGTACACCAAGCCAAGAGGCGCTCGAAGCCCAAGGCGATCCCGGCCACCGGCGGCAGTTGGCCGAGCTCGGACAAAAAGCCCTCGTCGAGGGGCAAGGGCCCGAGGCCGGACCAGGCGCGCATGGCGGCCACGCGGGCGAAGCGTTCGCGTTGCGCTCGGGGGTCGCGCAGCTCGAGGTAGCCGTTGGCGAGCTCGACGCGGCCGATGAAGCTCTCGAAGCGTCGAGCGCGCGCGTCCCTCCCCTCGCCTTCGATCTCGGCGAGCGCGGCCAAAGGTGCCGGGAAGTCGACGATGTGAATCCCGATTCCCGCCTCGGCCTTGCGCTCGAGCCAGGGGTCGAGCGCGCCGTCGGACCACCAGCTGAACAGCTCCGACCACGCGGCCAAGACCGCGACTCGATCATCTGCGGGGGCATCGCGTGCGAGCAACGGGGCATCGGGGGCCCCGCTTACACCCCGCGCGGCCTCGCGCAGAGCGTCGAGCGCGTCGGCGGGGCGAGTCTGCCCCGTGGTCTCGTGCCAGGCCGCGTCGAAGGTCCAGGTCTCCCAACGCGCCGGGGCGGCCGGTCCCGAAAGGCCGAGCTCCTCGCGCGCGGTCGCGGCCGCGGCCACCAAGGCCTCGACGTCCTCGCGCAGGCGCTCGAAGTTGGCGGCCGCGCCGGCGGCGGTGTCCGCGACCCGGTACCACTCGAGCAGGTGGAACTCCTCGCGGTGCCAGTCGCCGATCTCGCCGGCACGCCAGACCTTCGCCAGCTCGAAACAGGAGCCCACGCCGCGGGCCAAAAGGCGCTTGAGGGCCAGCTCAGGGCTGGTTCGCAGCCACTGCGGCGCGGCGGCCAGCGGCTCGATCCAAGGCTCGATGGCGGGGGCGAGCACCCGCGCCGGCGTCGAGACTTCGAGCAAGCCCGTGCCCCGCAAATGCGAACGCGCGCCCGAGGACACGGCGTCCCACAAGCGCGCGCGGTCGGGCCAAGGCAAGGGGCCAGGGCCGGACAAGAGATCGCTCAGTTGTTGACGCGCTCGACGTAGGCGCGGGTGCGGGTGTCGATCTTGATGCGCTCGCCTTGCTTGATGAACAAGGGCACCTGCACCGTGAGCCCGGTGGAGACGGTGGCGTCTTTGGTCGCGCCGGTCGCCGTGTTGCCGGCGACGCCGTCGGGGCACTCGGTGACTTCCATGACCACGTGGCTGGGCAAGGTGATGCCGACCGCGCGTCCCTCGTAAAAGAGGATGTCGACGGGCAGCTCGTCCATCAAGAAGGCGGAGTCGTCACCGACGGTGTCCGCGGGGATGGCCACCTGCTCGTAGGTGTCGGCGTCCATGAAGGTGTAGCTGTCGCCCGATCCGAACAAGAAGGAGTGCGTGCGCGACTCGACGTCGGCGGCCTCGAGCTTCTCACCGGAGCGCCAGGTGCGATCCACCACCGAGCCGGTGAGCATGTTCTTGATCTTGCACTTGTACAGGCCCTGGCCTTTGCCCGGCTTGACGAACTGGAAGTCGACGACGATCCACGGGTTGCCGTCGATCTTCAGCTTGGCGTTTTTCTTGAGGTCCGAGACGTCCATCGCTTTGCGCAGCGTCGTACGGCGCCGGCGCGAGCGGGTCAAGCGATGCCGATGGCGGTCTCCGCACGGGCCCAGCCTGGACAAAATCCCCTGTTCTACCCCGTAAATAAAAGGGCGTGGACGAGGGCCGAGAGCTGTGGCAGGCTGCAAGCGCCTTCATTTCCCACGAAGCTCCGAGGAAATCATGCGCCTGTCCACAAAAGCCCGATATGGCCTTCGCGCACTGTGTCACGTGGCGCATCGCGGCTACGCCTCCGCCCACACCATCGCCGAGAAGCAGGCTATTCCCTCGCGATATCTCGAAGAAATCATCGGAGAGCTTCGCAAAGCCGGCTTCGTCGTGGGAAAACGTGGTCCCCGCGGCGGCTATCGCCTCGCCCGCCCCGCCTCCGAGATCGCCGTGTCCGAGGTCATCGCCACCTTGAGCGCCAGCTCGAACCAGTCGAGCAGCCAGTCCACCGACGAGATCACCCGCCTCGTCGAGGACTGCGTGGACGCTCGCATCGAAGACGCGGTGGGCGCCCTCAAGCTCGACGAGCTCCTCGGCGAAGCCCGCGAACGCTACCGACGCAAGGCCTCGGACTACGTGATCTGAGGCGCGGCGCCCCTTCTCATCTTCGGAGATCGACCCACAGATCAGGCCAGAGAGCACCATGGACCCTCAGGTCAGCGACCCCAGCCACAACATCCTCGCCATGATCGGCAACACGCCGCTCGTGCGTCTCAACCGCGTCACCCAGGTCGACGGCGAGGGCAAGGACGCGCCGCCCATGGCCACCATCTGGGCCAAGTGCGAAATGATGAACCCCGGCGGCTCGGTCAAAGACCGCATCGCCTTGTCGATGATCGAGGCGGCCGAGCGCGAGGGGCACATTCAGCCCGGGCGCTCGACCCTCGTCGAGCCCACCTCCGGAAACACCGGCATCGGCTTGGCTTTGGTCAGCGCGGTCAAGGGCTACCGGCTGGTGCTGACGATGCCCGAGTCGATGTCCCTCGAGCGCCGCAACCTGCTCAAGGCCTACGGCGCCGAGATCGTCTTGACCCCCGAAGAGCGCACCATGGAAGGCGCGGTCGAGGCCGCGCGCGAGCTGGCCAAGAAGGCCGATCACTTCATGTTGCAGCAGTTCGAGAACCCCGCGAATCCGGCCGTCCACCGGCGGACCACGGGGCCCGAGATCGTCGCCCAGATGGGCGAGCTGAGCGTCGACGGCTTCGTCGCCGGCGTCGGCACGGGCGGCACCATCACCGGGGTCGGCTCCATCTTGCGCCAGCACTGGCCCGAGGTCCGCATCCACGCCGTCGAGCCGGCGACCTCGGCCGTGCTCTCCGGTGAGAACGCCGGGCCCCACAAGATCCAGGGCATCGGCGCGGGCTTCATCCCCGGCGTCCTCGACACCAAGATCTACGACCAGGTGGTGCTCATGGAAGACGACGCGGCCTACCGCATGCGCCACCGGCTCGCGCGCGAAGAGGGTTTACTCGTCGGCATCTCGGCCGGCGCCAACGTGGCCGCCTCCATCCGCTTGGCCATCGACTTGGGCCCCGGCAAGCACGTGGTCACGGTCTTGTGCGACACGGGCGAGCGCTACTTCAGCTTGGACGGCTACTTCACGGGCGCCCACGCCGACGCGCCCGAGGCCTGAGCCCTTCGACCCGCGGCCTTTGCCCCTGGACCCCGCCATGGCCACGCCCTCCCCTGCTTCTGCTTCGCGCGCGGACTCCGAGCGCTTCGCCGAGACGAACTTCGTCGTCATCGGCGCGGGCGGGCTGGGCTGTCCCGCGCTGCTGGGGCTGCTCGCGGCCGGCGCTCGCAAGATTCGCATCGTCGACTTCGACCGTGTCGAGGCCAGCAACCTGCAGCGCCAAGTCCTCTTCGACCTCGGCGATGTCGGAGCGCCCAAAGCCGAGGCGGCCGCCCGCCGCTTGCGCGCCCGCGCCGACGACCTGGACTGCGTCGCCGACGACCGGCGCTTGCGCCCCGCCGAGCTCCCCGCGTTCATGGATTCGTTGCCTCCCCAGAGCCTCGTGCTCGAAGGCAGCGACGACGCCGAGCTCAAGTTCGCGATCAACGACGCTTGCACCGCGCGTGGCGTGGACCTGGTCCTCGGCGGCGTGGTCGCCTGGCAAGGCCGCGCGATGGCCGTGGGCGCGACCGGCCCCTGCTACCGCTGCTTTTTCGAGGCCCCGCCCCCCGCCGCCGGTATCCGTCGCTGCGCGGACGCCGGGGTGATGGGCGCGGGCGCCGGCATCGTCGGCCAACTCATGAGCATGCTCGCGGTGCGATGCGCCCAGGGAGGTGACGTCGCCGGCCGCTTGCACGTAATGGACTTTCGAGAGCTCGCTCCCCGCGTGCTGGCCCCGCCCGCGCGCAAAGACTGCCCCGCGTGCACCGCACGCCCAACGCGCATCGCCCGAGCGGCGAGCGCCTGACCCCAAGCAAAAGAGACGATCACCATGGCAACCGTTCGCATTCCCCCTCCCTTGCGCAAGTACACCGGCGGCGCCGAGGACGTCGAAGTCCAAGGCGGCACCGTCCGCGAGCTGCTCGACGCCCTCGAAGGCGCGCACCCCGGGATCAAAGAGCGCATCTGCGACGACTCGGGCGCCGTGCGCCGCTTCGTCAACGTCTTCGTCGCCGACGAGGACATCCGCTTCTTGGACGAGCTCGACACCGCCGTCAGCGACAAGGACGAAGTCAGCATCATCCCCGCCATCGCCGGCGGCCGCTGAGTCGATCGATGGGCGTCGTCCCCAGCGAAGCCCCCGCGCTCGCGCAGCTGCGGGCGCACCCGCGACGCTTGCGTCGCGTCGAGGGCATCACCGATCTGATCGGCGACACGCCCTTGGTGCGCCTGAACAGCTTGGACAAAGAGACGCCGGGGGTGGAGATCTGGGCCAAGTGCGAGTTCGCCAACCCCGGCGGCTCGGTCAAGGACCGCCCTGCCCTGCGCATGATCACCGACGCGATGAAGCGCGGTGACTTGCGCCCGGGCATGAACCTCATCGACAGCACCAGCGGCAACACGGGCATCGCCTACTCGATGGTCGGCGCCGCACTGGGGATCAAAGTCAGCTTGGTGATGCCCTCGAACGTCACCATCCCGCGCAAGCAGGTGACCGAGGCCTACGGCACCGAGATCATCTACAGCGACCCCATGCTCGGCAGCGACGGCGCCATCGTGAAGGTGCGTGAGATCGTCGAGGCCGAGCCCGATCGCTACTACTACCCCGACCAGTATTCGAACGCCTCGAACCCGCTGGCGCACGAGCGCGGCACCGGCCCCGAGATCTGGGCGCAGACCCGCGGGCGCGTGACCCACTTCGTCACCGGCATCGGCACCTCGGGCACGGTGATGGGCACGAGCCGCGCGCTCAAGGCCCACTCCAAAGACCGCGACCCCGCCTTGGGGGGCGTGGTCCGTTGCATGGGCATGGAACCCGACGACGCCTTTCACGGTCTCGAAGGACTCAAGCACCTGGCCTCGAGCTTGGTGCCCGGCATCTACGACGCGAAGGTCCTCGACGAGACCATCTTCATGCCGACCGACGAGGGCTGGGACATGTCCGAGCGCATCGCCGACCAAGAGGGGCTCTTGGTCGGACACTCGGCCGGCGGCAACGTCGCGGCGGCCTTCCGCGTGGCCAAAGCGCTCGCCGACGAGGGGAAGCCCGGTTGCGTGGTGACGGTGCTGTGCGACCGTGGGGACCGGTACTTCGCGCCCCTCGAGTGGGAGCGCAACTACCTTTGGTGAGCCCCCATGTCCGTTGAACACGAGCGCCCCATCCCGACTTTGAGCGCCGCCCAGCTCGAGGCCATCTACGCCCAGGCGCGCCGCGAGTTCCCGAGCGAATGCTGTGGCTACTTGCTCGGGAGTGGCGAGACGAGCGAGCTCGTGCAGTGCGTCAATCGCCAGGACAAACTGCACGCCCTCGACCCCGAGGCGCACCCGCGGACCTCGGCCAACGCCTACAACATCGGTGGCCGCGAGCTGCTGAACTTGGTGCGCAGCTTCGAGGGCGAGACGCCCGCGACGATCATCTATCACTCGCATCCGCGCGTCGGCGCCTACTTCTCCGAAGAGGACACCAACGCGGCCGAGGCGGCCGGCTACCCCGTCGACTACCTCGTGGTCGACTGCCAAGAAGATCGCATCGTCGAGGCCATCTTGTTTCGACGGGACCCCGGCCGCGACCCCCTCGAGTACGTCGAAGTCACGCGCTACCCCGGAGCCTCGGTCTAAGGGTCCTGCGTGGGCCTGCTCAAGACCCGTCCGGAGATCCGTCTCCTCGCGCCCAACGAGATCGTCGCGGGCGAGCCCTTCTCTTTGTGGCTCGAGCTCGACGCCAAAGAGGCCGTCGAATGCGAGGGCATCGAGGTCGAGCTGCGCGGCAGCTTGGTGCACTACACCACCAGCCAGTACGGGCGGCATCGACACGTCTCGCCCTTCACGCGCTACTCGGCCGAGATCGAGGCACACGGCCGGCTGAGCACGGGCCTTCACCGCCATGAGCTGCGCTTCGAGCTCCCCCCCGCCGTCCCCAGCAGCTACGACGGCAAGTGGCTCGAGATCGAGTACAGCGTGCACGTCCGCGTCGACATCCCCTGGTGGGCCGACGCCAAGGCGGCCTACCTCGTCCGCGTGCTCGGCCGCAGTCGAGCGGCGACGCCCGAAAATGACGCGAGACGCTCGGTCTTCGTCAGCCGCAGGGGCGGCCCGATCAAAGACGAACCCTACGCCGAGCTGAGCTTGGCGAGCACCCTCTTGCATTCGGACTCGACCCTGCGCGGGGCGATCGCGTTGTCGAACGTTCGGCAAAACCGCTACCGCGCCGTCGGCTTGAGCCTGGTCGCACGCGAGACCCTGCCCTCGGTCTTCGCCACGAGTCGGCACGACACCGCCGTCGGCCGCTGGCGCGTCGAGCTGAGCGAGCCGGCCGAGGGCGAGTCGATCGACTTTGCCGTCGAGCTCCCCGACAACCTGAGCCCCGGCTTCGCGTTGGGCGAGGCGAAGCTCGAGTGGTTCTTCGTCGCCGAGCTCATCGTCTCCATGGCCCGCGACCAGAGCTTGTGGGTCCCGGTGCAGGTCGCCGACCTCGAGGCGGGTGAGCCCAACCTCGGCGACGCCCCCCTCGCGGTCGGCAACGACCGTCGCAAGTTGGTGTGGCGGGAGGTCTCGCGGCGCACCGCCTTTCGCCTCGAAGGCGACGCTCTGCTCGCGCGCCTCGAGGGCCACGAGCCCATGGATCTGCGGATCCAAAAGCGACACTCCGGTCGCGGCGCCACCCAGCTGCTGCTGCGCGCCGAGCACCCCGACTTCGGCTTGGGCCTGGGGCTGCAAGGACGCATCGGTCGCGCCAAGCTCCGCCCCCGAGACCCTGAACACGCCCGTCGTCTCGAACGCTTGCTCGACAACCCCCCCGCTCGCGTGCGCGAGGCCGACGACCGCCACCTCGAGTTCGTCGATCCCCGCAGCGGTCTGTCGGCCGACGCGATGGTGACCCTGGCCGAGAGCTTTACGGGCTGGTGCGGGCGCCTGCGTGAAGCCGTGGCCTTACTCCCCGCGCCGGCCTCGGCGCGCGGGCTCGAAGCCCGTTGGTTCGCTACCAGTCGACGCTTGTCGGTGCGCTTCGAGCCGGGCCCCTTTCGTCTGCTGCGCCGCAACGATGCCCGTCGCCTCGGCGCCACCTTGCGCTTCGAAGACGACGGCACGCTGCGCCACCTCGACGCCTTCGTGCTGCCCGCCGACGGCCTCGACGCGCGTCACCACCTCGAGTGGCACCCCCGCGCGCCCATGCCCGCGCGCTTGGGGGCCGAGTCTTTCGCCGAGCTCTCGCGCGACGCGCTGGCCATCAGCTTCGACGCGCGGGGGCTCTTCGTCAGCTTGCCCGCGAGCTACGACCCGGCCCAAGCCATGGCGCGCGCCGAGGCCCTCGAGGCCTGGTGGCACCGCGCCACGGGCCGCGCCAACGTCTATCGCTGACGCGCCTACCCGGTCACTGCGATCCGGTCACTGCGGCGTGAAGCAGGCGATCGTCGTCGTGATCTTGAAGTTGCTCGAGCCGTAGCAGCGCTCGGCGTGGAAGATGTCCATCGTGTAGATGTTGTTGGCGGTCAGCCCGAGGGTGTCGAGGTCGACCGACCCCGTGGTCTCGGGGTGCATGCCGCCGACGTCCACCGCCAGCTGCCCATCGATGAAGACCCACAGGTCGTCGTCGCCCTCGAAGGTGAAGGTCTGACCCGGCACGTAGGTGAAGACGGTGTGGATCTCCGTCGTGAACGCGCCGCTGCCGAGGGGGACGAAGTCGTCGCTCTCGAACTCGTAGACCCCGGAGCCGGGGCTCGTCTCCATCAGCGGGATGCTGCCCGTCGACGTCGTGTTTTGGCCCGGCGTGTCGTTGTACCAGTGCCCAAAAGTCTCGGCCGAGGTGATCTGCGTGCTCGAGCCGCTCCATCCGGGCGGCGCCCCGGGGGGCGTGGGGTTGTACTGCGGCTTGCCGTCGCCCCCGAGGGCATCGAGCACCAAGCCGGGGTAGGCCCCGCTGCCGCTGTAGGCACAGCCGAAGTCCTGGTGGCTCTCTTGGAAGTCCCGATAGATGGGTTGCAGGGCCGAGCAGCTGCCGTCTCCGTCGCCGTCGCCGTCGCCGTCGCCATCGCCGTCTCCGTCGCCATCGCCATCGCCGTCTCCGTCTCCGTCTCCATCTCCATCTCCATCGCCATCTCCATCTCCGTCTCCATCTCCATCTCCATCTCCATCTCCATCTCCATCTCCATCGCCGTCTCCGTCTCCATCTCCGTCTCCGTCTCCGTCTCCATCTCCATCGCCGGTCGTCTCACTCGTCGTGCTGCTGGTCGAGGTCGTGCTCGACTCGCTGGCCTCCCCCTCTTCGCCGGACTCGCCGGTGCCCGTCTCCGAGCCCGTCCCGTCGTCGGTCGAGGAGCCATCGTCGCCGCACGCGGACAGGAGCGACGCGGTGCAGATCAAAGCGGTGAGAGCCAGATGACGCATGCCAATACGGTGGCACGAGGCCGGCGCGAAGCAAAGCAATTGAGCGCACGAAGAGCTGCCCTTCGGCGCTGAATCGCTCATACTCGCCGTGGCATGCGCCGCGTTTACCTCGGACTCGTCGGGCTTTGTGCCCTATGTTGGGGATGTTCGAGTACCGCCGAGCCCGATCCTCGTTCACTCGCATCCACGCCGGAAACCTCGGCGCGTCCGGTGTCCTCGCCGAACTCCGACACCGCGGCGAAGCCGACCCCCGCGGCCAGCTCGCCCCCGGCGGCCTGCTCCAAGGTGCCCGGTGTGTGTCGCGTGTGTGTGCAGCCGCTGGGCACCCTGCCCCCCGCCCATATCGAGCTGGTGCGCGAGGCCATCGAGTCGACCTACGGGGTCGAGACCCATGTACTGACGGCGACCCCTTTGCCCGCGCACGCTTGGTACGCCCCGCGCAAGCGCCACCGGGCCGACGTCATCCTCGACTTTCTGGCCGATCGCAAACCCTCGGACTGCGACAAGGTCGTCGCCCTCACCACCAAAGACATCTCGGTCACCAAGGGCGAACACAAAGACTGGGGCATCTTGGGGCTCGGCTCCTTGGACCGGGGCGTGTGCGTGGTGTCGAGCTTTCGGGTGCGCCGCAAGCTCGCCGACACGCCCCCCGAGGAGCGCCACGCTCGCGTCGCCATCCATGAGCTCGGCCACGCGATGGGCCTGGGCCACTGCCCGAACGCCGACTGCTTCATGCGGGACGCAGGCGGCACGGTCGAGACCCTCGACGACGAGCACCAACTTTGCGGCCGTTGTCGGCGCGAGCTCGACTGGCACGGCGATCCCCCTCCCCGGCGCGACTGAGTCGGCCGCGGCGCGCTACACTGCGGCCATGAGCTTCGCCGGCGTCGCGTGGGCCTTCGTGCTCGGCACCCTCTTGGGGGCGCCGCCCAGCGGAGCGACCCCGACGACGCCGAGCGCGAGCTCCAAAAAGGACCACTACCTCGCCGACAAGGCCGCCCACGCGGAGCGAAAGACCCGCCCCACCCGCGTGGGGCGCCGCGCCCACAAACCGATCTACGCGCGCAACCTCCGGACCGCCGAGCTCGCCATCCTCGAAGGCCCCGGCCGCCTGAGCGACGAAGGCCGGCACGAATTCTTCCGCTGCTGGTTCACGCTCGAGCCCTCCGAGATCCCGGCCAAGCTCGCCGGCGTCATCGTGAGCTCGGCGAAGCACTTCGACACCCGCGAGGCCCGCATCATCTCGGGCTTTCGCCACCCCAAGTACAACTTGCTGCTGCGCAAGAAGGGCCGCGAGGTCGCCAAGAAGAGCCGGCACACCAAGTCCGAGGCCATCGACTTCTACTTCCCGGAGGTCGCGGCCAAAGAGCTCTACGAGCACCTGCTCGAGACCCACCAAGGCGGCGTCGGCTTTTACCCGATCAGCGAGTTCGTCCACGTCGACCTGGGCCCCAAGCGGACCTGGCACGGGACCTGAGCGTGGCCCGTAAAAAGTCGTAGCGCTTGGGGTACCATCTCGCCGTGCCGATGACGGGCGAGAGCTTGGAAGGCGCCGAGGAGACCCAGCCGCCCTCCCTCGACGGTGCCAGCACCCAGGCCCGCTGGGGTGTCGATACCCCCCCGCAGCGCGACGAGGCTCGCCCCGCACACGAGCTCGAGCGCGGTAGCGTGGTCGGGCGCTACACCATCTTGGAGCGGCTGGGCGCCGGCGGCATGGGGGTCGTCTACGCCGCCTTCGACGAGACCCTCGATCGCAAGGTCGCGCTCAAGATGCTGCGCCGCGACGAGACCCGCCGGCCCCGCAGCGACGAGCCCAGCGAGCTCGATCACGGGCACCGCCGAATGCTGCGCGAGGCGCAGGCGATGGCCCGCCTCTCGCACCCGAATGTGGTGACGGTGCACGATGTCGACACCTACGACGACCGGGTCTTCTTGGCCATGGAGTACGTCGAAGGTCGGACCCTCGGCGCTTGGCTGGCCGAAGATCCCAAACGGACCTGGCCCGAGATCGTCGACATCTTCGTGCAAGCGGCCGCGGGCTTGGCCGCCGCGCACGCCGCCGGCCTCGTCCACCGCGACTTCAAGCCCGACAACGTCATGCTCGGACGCGACGGGCGCGTGCGGGTCATGGACTTTGGCCTCGCCCGCGCCGCCGAGGCGAGCGACGCAGACGAGACGACGGCCACCGAGATCGACCGGCCCTCGCCGGCGAGCCCCGAGACGGATGCCGCGAACCCCGACTCGGAGCGCGGCTCGGAGAGCGGCTCTCGGAGCGGCTCGGGCGGCCTCTCGGACAAGGTGACCCGCACCGGCGCCGCCTTGGGCACCCCCGCCTACATGTCTCCCGAGCAGCACCGGGGCGAGGTGGCCGACGCGCGCTCGGACCAGTTCTCCTTTTGCGTCGCGCTTTACCAGGCGCTCTACGGTCGCCGCCCCTTTCCGGGCAGCGGCTTGGCCGAGCTCTCCTATCGCGTCACCCACGGCGAGCTCGAGCCGACGCCCGCCGACGCGAGCAACCCCCGGCGCGTCCCCAGCTGGGTCTACGCGCACCTGGTGAGGGGCCTCGCCGTCGATCCGAGCGCCCGCTGGCCCGACATGCAGACCCTGGCCGCGGCCCTGGCCGACGACCCCCGGCAGCGCCGCCGACGATGGCTCGCCCGCGGCGGCATCGTGCTGGGCGGCCTCGGCTTGGTGGGCTTGATGTTCTGGCAGGCACGCAGCGCCGAGCGTAGCTGCGAGGCCGGGGCTTCGCGCTTGGTCGAGCGCTGGGCCGGCCCCACCCGCGCGAAGGCCCAGTCCGCCTTCGAGGCGACGGCCCTGCCCTTCGCCTCCCGAGCCTTTGCCCGCAGCTCCGAGAGCCTCGAGCACTTTGCGAAGAGCTGGGAAGGCGCCCGTCGCGACGCTTGCCGCGACAGCACCCAGCGCGGCATCCAGTCCGAGACCCTCTTGGACCTGCGGATCGCCTGCCTAGAGCGCCGAGCCCAAAGCTTCGACGCCCTGGTGAGCGTGTTCGAAGAGGCGGACCCCACCGTGGTCGAAGGTGCGATCAAGGCGGCCACGAGCTTGCCCGAGCTCGAGCCCTGCGCCGACGCCGAAGTACTGACGGCCGAGGTCGCGCCGCCCCCCGCACAACAAGCCGAGGCGGTGGCCAGCGGACGCGCCCAACTCGCCCGCGCACGCGCCCTCGAGGTCGCGGGCCGCTTCGACGAAGCCCTCGAGCTGGCCACGGCCGTGCGCGACCAGGCGAAGAGCCTCGTCTACCCACCTTTGCGCGCCGAGGCCGAGTTCGCGCTCGCCTGGGCCCAGGTGCGCCGCGGCGAATTCGAAGACGCGGAGGCGAGCTTGCTGCGCGCCTACCGAGGCGCGCGCACGGTCGGCGACGACCGCCTCGCGGCCGAGACCCAAGCCCTGCTCACCTACGTCCTGGGCGACGCGATGTCGAAGCACGACGAGGGCCTGATGTGGGGTCAAAACGCGCTGGCGGACGTGGCCAAGGTGGATCAAGGCGGCCTGATCCACGCGGTCGTGATGACGAACTTGGGCAGCACCTTGACCAACAAGGGCGACACGAAGACAGCCATCGAGCACCACCGCGCGGCCCTGGGCATCTACGAGAGCCGCTACGGCGAGGACCACCCGCGCGTGGCCGCGGTGCTCAACAACCTCGGCATCGCCCTCAACGAAGACGGCGACGCAAAAGCAGCGGTCGAGGTCCACCGCCGCGCCCTGGCCATGCGCCAGCGCATCTTCGGCCCCGACCACCCGGACGTGGCGACCTCGCTGCAAAACCTGGGCAACGCGACGCGGCGACTCGGCAACTACGAAGAGGCGCTACAGCTGCAAACGCGCGCGCTGGAGATCCGCGAAGGGGTGCTCGGCCCCGACCATCCTCGGGTGGCGAGCGCGGTGGGCAGCTTGGGCATCGCGTACGCACAAAGCGGCGACCTCGATCGCGCAGTCGAGCTCTTCCGCGACTCGAGCGAGCGCTACGAGCGAGGCTCGGGCCCTGACGCGGCGGCCCTCGGCGACTCGCTGGCGAACTTGGCCCAAGGCCTGACGATGCAAGGCAAGTACGAAGAAGCCGAGACGGCGGCGACCCGCGCGCTGGAGATCCGCAAGGCGAAGCTCGGGCCCGAGCACCCGCTGGTGGCGAACTCGCTGAACTCCTTGGGCGAGCTGGCCTATGTGCAAGAGAAGATGGGCGCAGCCCGCGAGCACGTGCGCGAGGCCCTGGCCATCCAAGAAAAGACGCTCGCTCCCGACCACCCCTCGGTGGCCGTGACGCTGATTCGCCTCGGTGACATCGAGCTGGCCGGCGGCGATCCCAAAGCCGCCCTCGAACGCTTCGAGCGCGTCCTCGCCATCCGCGCCGGCCGCGAAGGCGAGCCCCTCGACCTCGCCGAGGCCAAGTTCGCCGTGGCCCGCGCCCTGCAGGCGGCCAACCGCGATCGGGCGCGCGCCGACAGCTTGCTGGCCGAAGCCGAAGCCACCTTCACGGAGCTCGGGCCGGCGGGCAAGGCCATGCTCGACGAGGTGGCGGCGTGGCGCGGTGAGCAGGAGCGCTAGCTCGCTACTCAAATACACGCCCCGTAGCAAACCCCCGGCTGACCGCTCGGGTCCGCGATGGTCCCCAGCACGCACGCGAGCAAGGCATCGCGCGTCGGGGGCGAGGCGCCGCATTCGGCTTCGCAGGCGAGTTCGCCCTTGCCTTCGAGGCAGGCGAGCCAGCAGGTGCAGGCCGCGTCGGCGTCGCAGGCGGCCTTGGTCTCGGCGCACATGGGGCCCCAACAGCGCTCGCACACGTCGATGCACTCGCTTTCGCAGCTGCCGCCCGGGGCGCTCGCCGCCGCGCGGCAGGTCGCCAGGCGCTCCCATGTCCCCGGGCGCTCGCCGCATCGCTCCGCGCAGCTCTCCCAGGGTTCTTCGGCCGCACAGGCATCCCAGCACACGCAGTCGGTGGCGGCCTCGCACTCGCTCAGGGCCCCGGCGCAGTCGAGGTCGGCACAGGTGAGGCAAGGGTCTTGGCCTTGGCCGCCGCTTTCGCTGCTCGAGCTCTCGTCGGCGCGCCCATCGACGATGCATCCCGCCAGCGCAAGCATGAAGGCCAGGCTGACGCCCCTCACCCGCTCGGCTCCAACGCGCGGCGGCCGGGCGTCCACGCGCCCGCCTTCGCCCCGGGCTCGCCCACGCGCTGGCGGATCACCAAGTGCCCCGTCGCGTCGATGTGGCTCCACAGCTCGAGATTCGGGGCGCGCGTAAGGCCGCTTTCGGTGCACTGCCAGCGGGTCGCTTGCGGTGGGTCGTCTGCGGGTGCGTCTGCGGCCCCCGTCGCTGCTTCTCGGGAGCTTCGCCAGCACCAGGCTTCGCGGCGCAGCTCGCCTTCGTCCAAGCTCAGGTGCAGCCACCAGGCCGTCGGCGGGCCTTCGGCCGCGCCAAGCCGCAAAGCGCCCGAATCGAAGCTCGCGCGCCCTTCGCCTTCGACCACGAAGAGCTCCCAGCCTTCGTTGGTTTCGAGGGCCAAGTAGCGACGCTCGCCTTGCATGTCGACCTCGAGCAGGCCCGCGCTCGGGGCCGTGTCCTCGCGGCCCAAGCGGTGCCGCGTGCTCAGCTCGGGTCGGCAGTTGCAGGCGAACTCGCCCTCCCCTTCGCAGCGAAGCTCGCGCAGCGTCTCGCAGGCCGCTGTCAGGCTCACGAAGGCCTGGACACGCACCGGTGGGACGCGCCAGCGATCGAGGTCCTCGACCAGCTCGACCGAGGCCAGGCGGCGCGCGACCACGTCGTTGGGGCGGTGACGGATCGATTGGCGGTACCAGCCGATCGCCTCTTCGAACTCACCGCGGGCTTCGACGATGCGGCCGAGGTTGTAGGTGATCATGCCGCGGTCGGCCGTTCGGCTCGCGCGCTCGAGGGCGGCCAGGCTCTCGGCCTCGGCGCGGCCGAGGTCGCCGGCGCGGTAGGCCGCCCAGCCGAGCTCGGCGCGTCCGCGGATGTGCTCGGGGTCCTCGCGCAAGAGCTCTTCGAAGGCGGCTTGGGCCGCCGTGTAGTCGCCGGCGCGGGTCAGGTCCCGGCCGCGCTCGAGGGTGCGGGCCAGCGCGCTCGGGTCGGCCGCGTCGGCGTCCGCCGTGTCGGCGAGCTCGCTCGCGTCGTCGTCGGCTATTTTTGCTTCTGCGTCGGCCTTGCCCTCGGCGGGCAGGTGCAGCGAGGGCGTCTGGCCCGGCGCGAAGCTCTGCGCGCGGCTGGTCTCGTCGTCGCCGCAGGCGAGGGAGCTAGCGAGCAGGACGAGAGTCGCGGCCGTCGTCGCGCGCAGGGACATCAGCCGCCCTCCCACGCGAAGTGCACCCAGGCTTGCTCGCCTTCGAGGGTGTAGCCGCAGCTTTCGTAGAGCGCGCAGGCGGCCGTGTTGCGGCGCTGGGTGACCACCTGGGCTCGCGCGAGTCCGGCCTCGCGGGCGTGCTCGAGTGCGCGTCGCACCAGGGCCTTGCCCCAGCCGCGGCCGCGCGCGTGGGCCTCGACCGCGATCAGTCCGATGTTGCTGCGCCGTTGCGATCGATCGAGGGTGATCATGCCACCGAGCTGCTGCGGGGCCTGGGGCTCGCCGGGGATCACGTAGACGGCGTCGGCGCGCGTGCCGGCGACGCAGTTGTCGATCCACGCGCCGTAGAGGGCTTCGAAGCCGGCGCGGCCGATCCGGGGGTCGACGGCGAAGCGCGAGCTCTCGCCCGCGGCCAAGGCCAGGGCCCGCAGTGACGCGCCGGTGCGTTCCCCCGCGTAGCGCTGGATCGTCGGGGCCGAAGTCCCACGGCTCGGCAGCTCGCCGCTCGTCTCTCGCAAGTAGACGCGACGGTGGTCGACCACACGGCCGCTGTGTTCGGCGAGCTCGGCTTCGGCGGGCAGCGCGTCGAGATCGCAAAGCCAGTAGAGCAGCTCCACACCGGCGGCGCGGGCCGAGGCGAGACAGGCTTGGAGTTCGGCCCCGTGGAGCTGCGGATCCTCGATGCGGCCGACGCGACGGCCCAGCCTCTCGCTGTCGAAGTCGAGGCTTCGCCAGTGCGGATGAGCACCGCTCACGCGCGCGAGTCTATCAGCGCGGCGTGTCGGCGCCCTCGAGAAGCGGAGGTGCCTCGCTGGCGTCCGCCGCGAGAGATCCCCCATCGGCCTTGCCCGGCGGATTCGGGGAGATGGCGACGAAGAGCAGGCCGACGGCGCCCGAGGCGAGCACGCCGACCAACAAGAGCAAGGCGAGGACGATCCCCACCTCGTCCGAGAAGCCGTAGGCCCCCATGACCAAGACGATCGTCCCCTCGCGCAGGCCGAGGCCGTTGATCGAGATCGGCACCGCCGAGCTGAGCTGGGCGACGGGCATGGCCACGGCGATGGCGAGTTCGGCGTCCTCGATGCCGAGCGCCCAGGCCGAGAGCCAGCCGTAGAGCACGACCAAGAACACGCCGACCAAGGAGTTGCCCAGGGTCAGCGCGCGAATCGGCCAGGCGGTGAGCGGGCCTTCGAAGTCGCGGCGGATCCCCTCGGCCCACGCGGCCGGGGCTCCCCCCAGCTTCGCCCCCAAGGCGGCCGCCCAGCGCACCGGTACCTCGGCGCGCCAAAAGACGAGCGAGAGCAGGACGCTCAGCCCCAGCACCGTCCACAAGGCGGGGCCCAGCAGATCGCCGGCGATCATCACGGCGAACAAGGCGCACAGGGCCGTCGCGGCCAGGCCGGCCAAGCGCTCGTAGATGCTGCTCGACCAGGCGCGATGCCCGAGCTCGAGGCGCCGACCGCAGCGCCATGCGCGGACGATGTCGCCCCCCACCGTGGTGGGTAAGACCAGGTTGTAGGTCATGCCCACCATCACGTCGGCGAAGAGCTGCCCGTAGCGCGGCCGCTCCCCCAAGGCGCGCAAGACCCACTGCCAGCGCAAGGCGTGCAGCAAGAGCACGGCCATCAAGGCGACGAAGAGCGCCGCCCACCAGCTCCCCCCCATGCGCGCGAGCACCTCGGCCACGCGGGCCGGCTCGACCAGGGTCGTCAGCCACCAGCCCAAGGCCACCGTGATCCCGATCCGCAAGCCCCAGGCCGCGAGCGCGCGTGCTCGCGTCGAAGTGCGCGCGCCGGCCTCGGGTGAAGTGGGCATGTGGGCGGGTGTGGTCGAGGTGGGGATGACCGACGCGCCGCACGGGCGGCACACGGGCGGGCCGAGCTGCGCGCCGAGGACAAAACTAACACGAGCAATCGCGCAGCTCGATGGGATGTCGCCTTGTGGTAGGACTCTTTGCGATGAGCACCGCCGCTGCGAGGCGCTTTTTGGTTACCGGCGGGGCCGGCTACGTCGGCTCGGTCTTGGTCCCGCGCCTGCTCGAGGCGGGTCACGAAGTTCGCGTGGCCGATCGCTTCTTCTTTGGCGACGAGCCTCTGGCCGCGTGCCGCCGCTTCGGCGACGCCTTCAGCGTGCAGCGCCGTGACGTCCGCGACCTCAAAGACGAGGACTTCGCAGGCTTCGACACGGTCATCGATCTCGCCGGACTCTCCAACGACCCCTCTTGCGATCTCGACGAAGGCCTGACCGAGGCCATCAACGTCCAAGGGGGCGCCCGGGTACTGCGCCAGGCCAAGGCCGCGGGTGTGCGTCGCTACGTCTACCAGTCGAGCTGCAGCGTCTACGGCAGCGGCGGCGACGCCATGCTCGACGAGAGCTCGGAGCTCGCCCCCGTCTCCGCTTACGCCGAGTCCAAGCTGGAGATGGAGCGGCGCATCGCCGACGCCCGGGGCGACGGCTTCGAGACGGTCATCTCGCGCATGGGCACGGTCTACGGCGCCTCACCGCGCATGCGCTTCGACCTGATCATCAACATCATGACCAAGCTCGCCTACGAGCGCGGCAAGATCTTCGTGCTCGGCGGCGGCCGGCAGTGGCGCCCGCTGATCCACGTGATCGACGCGGCGCGACAGCTGATCTTCTTGGCCGACGCGCCGGCCGAGAAGGTCGACGGCGAGATCTTCAACGCGGGCAGCAGCGAGCACAACTACCGGGTGAGCCGGGTCGCGCGCATGGTGGCCGATGCCGTCCCCAACACCGAGCTCGAGGTCGTCCCCGACGACATCGACAAGCGCAGCTACCGGGTGAGCTTCGCCAAGCTCGAGGCCCTCGGCTTCGCCACCGAGATGAGCCCCGAAGACGGGATCCGCGAGATCCTCGGCGCGCTGCAACGCGAAGAGCTGCGCACCGGCATCCGCACGCGCACCGTCGACTACTACCGCTACTTGCTGGACGCCCAGCGCGTGCTCGACGAGATCCGTCTCGACGGCCGCCTTCTTTAGCCGCCCACTTCCCGACTCCCCCCTCATGTCGCGCGTCGAATTTTTCCGTCACTGCGTCGGCGCCGAGGAGCGCCAGGCCGTCCTCGAGGCGATGGAGGGCTTGTTCCTCACCACGGGCAGCATCGTCCGCGAGTTCGAAGGCGAGTTCGCGGCCTACTTGTCGCAGGGTCTGCCCGGAGGCGAGGCGCCGCTTTCGGCCCTGGGCCTGAGCTCGTGCACGGCCGCCTTGCACCTCGCTTTGCTGTGCGGCGGTGTCGGCCCCGGTGACGAGGTCATCACCACGCCGATGACCTTCATCGCCACGCCGAACGCCGCCGTCTACTGCGGGGCCGACCCGGTCTTTGTCGACGTCGAGGCCCACACGGGTCTCATCGATCCGGCCGCAGTCGAGGCCGCCATCACCGAGAAGACCAAGGCCGTCATCGCCGTGCATCTGTACGGGCAGATGGCCGACATGCGGGCCCTGCGTCGGATCTGCGAGGCCAAGGGCGTGTGGTTGGTCGAAGACGCCGCCCATGCGGTCGAGGCCATCCGCGACGGCGTGCGCCCCGGCCAGCTCGGCGACGCGGCGACCTTCTCTTTTTATGCCACCAAGAACATCACCTCGGCCGAAGGCGGCGCGCTCGTCTCGCGGCACGCCGAGGTCATCGAGCGCGCGCGGGTCTTGCACCTGCACGGCATGAACAAGGGCGCGGCCGATCGCTACGCCAAAAAGACCTACGTCCACTGGGACATGGTCGAGCTCGGCTTCAAATACAACATGACGAACCTCGAAGCTGCGATGCTGCGCCCGCAGCTGGCCCGTATCGAGGCCCGGCTCGAGGCCCGCGAGACCTTGTGCCGACGCTATGAAAGCGCGTTCGAGGGCGTCGACGGCCTGGATTTCCCGCGCGTGGTCGAGGGCTCTCGCAGCGCCCGCCACTTGTTCACCTTGTGGGTCCCACCCGAGCAGCGGGACGATGACTTGCTCGCCTTGGGCGAGGCGGGCATCGGAGTGGCCGTGAACTACCGCGCCGTACACCTGACGAGCTGGTACCGCGAACGCGGCGGCCATGCGCGTGGGGACTTCCCCGTCGCCGAGTCCATCGGCGATCGCACCTTGTCGCTCCCCTTGTACCCCGACTTGTCGCACGCCGATCAAGATCGCGTGATCGAAGCCGTGTTCGCCTTGGCGGGCCCCGCCCGCACTCGCGAGGGGAGCTGAGGACCGGGTGGAGCGCAGCGCCCCCGCCCACACGCCGGCCGACGAGGCCCCCGCGCGCGCAGGTCCCGTCGCGACGCGGCCGGACCTCACGGTGGTGATGCCCATCTTCAACGAGGCGGCGAACGTCGACGAGCTCGTCGCCCGCTTGACCAAGACCCTCGACGAGATGGGCCTGGCCTGGCAGCTGCTCTTCGTCGACGACGGCTCCGCCGACGACACCGTCGCCCGCCTGGCCGCCCACCGCGAGCGAGACCCGCGCGTCACCTACATCGAGTTCTCGCGCAACTTCGGTCACCACTGCGCGATGACGGCGGGCATCGACCATGCGCGTGGCGAGGTCGTCGCCTTGATGGACTCGGACCTCCAAGATCAGCCCGAAGAGCTGCCCAAGCTGTGGGCCAAGCTGCACGAGGGCTACGACGTGGTCTTCGCCCGCCTCGACGCGCGCCGCGAGTCGTGGCTCAAGGCCCTGCTCTCGCGCGCCTTTTGGTGGGTCTTCGGCGTCTTTACCGGCATCAAGCTGCAAAACCCCGGCGTCTTTCGCGTGATGCGGCGCAAGGTGGTGCTCGCCTTGCGCCAGCTGCCCGAGCGCTCGCGCTTTTTGGTCGGGCTGATCGCCTGGGTCGGCTTTCGCCAGACCCAGGTCACGGTCGAGCGAGCGCCCCGCAGCCGCGGCCGCACCAACTACAACCTGGCCAAGATGCTGGCCTTGTCGATCCACGCGATCACGGGCTTTTCGCGCGGGCCCTTGCGCGTGGCCACCTACCTCGCCGGCATCTTTGCGCTTTTCGCTTTGAGCTTCGGCGGCTGGACCATCTACAAAAAGCTGGTGTACGGCACCTCGATGGAGGGCTGGGCCTCGCTGATGACCGTGATCAGCTTTGGCTTCGCCTCGATCTTGATGATGCTGGGCATCATCGGCGAGTACCTGGCCAACGTCTTGTCCGAGGTGCAAGCGCGCCCGCTCTACGTCGTGCGCGAGCGCGTGGGCGTCGGCGAGGACCTCCCCCGCGACGAGGCCCCCGCGACCCTCCACTGAGGCCGGCCTGCCCGCGTGACTCAGTCGGGCTGCAGCGCGCCGGAGCGCAAGCGTCCGACCAAGGCGCGATCGGCCTCGAGAAACTCCCCCGCCGGCAACTCGCTCGGCGCGTGTTCCACGAGCTCGGCGCCCTCGAGCAAATGCAGCTGTCCGCGCCAATCCCGATCGGCCCAGGCCGCGGCGTCCACGTGGTAGAGGATCAAGATCACCTCGGGCCCGGGTGGCGGATAGTCGTGGTGTAGGACCTCCGCGACGCGGCCGACCCGCAGCTGGGCCGCAGCCGGCCCCCACTCTTCGATGAGCTCGCGACGCAGCGCCTCGGCCGGCGATTCGCCCGGCTCCACCTTGCCGCCGGGAAACTCGAGCATGCCGGCCCCGTGCGCGGCCCGGGGACTGCGCCGCTGCAAAAGCAGTCGCCCGTCCATCCACACGATGCCGGCGGCCACCAGCAATCGCCGCCGCGCGCTCGACTCCTCGGCCATCAAACCCCCCATATCGCAGTCTGGCGGCCAAAAGAAGGGCGAATTCGGAATCTGGACGCCCTGGCCCGGAGCGCCTATCCTCCCTCGAACCCCATGCGACTTTACGCTTCCAAGATTCCCGCGATCACCGAGGCCATCTGTCGGGAGCTCGTCGACCACGAGCACATCGAGGTGAACGACCGCGAGGAGTTCAAGGCGGACATCGAGTCCATCCTCAAGGAGTACCTGCGCAAGAATCGGGAGATCACCGAGCGCGCCAAGGACACCCTCGAGCACCGCGGTCTGCCCTACTCGGACCTCTACCGGGTGCGCCGCCAGATGGCGGACGAGCAGGATTTCGGGATCGGTGATGAATCGGTCAACTGGATCGCCAACCAGCTCATCGAGCTGTTCATGCAAAGCCAGTTCGTCGAAGAGATTTACTCCGAGGATCCCAAGCTCCGTGGCATCATGAGGGAGGTGCTCAAACGCCACATGCAACACGACGACGATCTCGACCGCGAGGTCCGTCGCCAGCTCAAGCACCTCACCGAAGGCTCCGACACCTTCGACGTCGAGTACCAGCGCCAGCTCGAAGCCGTGCGCCGCAAACACGGTCTCGGCGAGTAGCCTCGTCTCGCTTCGCACCCCATGGCCAACGTTCTCGTCTACCTACAGCGCACGCCTCGCGGCCTTCACCCGGCCAGTGAGCTCGCCATGTGCGTGGGGCGAGACATCGGCTCGATCCGCGGCGCCGCCGTGACGGCCATCGCCGTCGGTGACGGGGGCAACTTCGACGCCCACGTCGAAAAGCGCGCTGGGGAGCTCGGCGCCGACCAGCTCTACTTCGTCGGCCCCGAGGGACTCGCCACCGCCTGCCAGCGCCTCGCGCCCAAGCACCTGATCGCCGGCTGGACCCGCGAGGCCATCGCGGCCGTCGGCAAGGCCGGCCTCGGCCGACTCGACGCGCGCTGGATCGACGGGCCCCCGCCTCTCGAGACCCTGCCGGCCCAGCTCGGCGTCATCGCGGGCGGCATGCCCTGGCATCGCGACTTGGGTCCCATCGAGGCCGAGTACGAAGGCGATGTGGCCGAGGCCCCGGTGCCGCCCTGGCTCGGCACCAAGACGGCCGAGCCCACCCGCGGCGGCGGCTTCGTCTACGTCGCGCCCGACGGACTCGAAGGCGCCATCCCCAGCGCGCTTCAGGCCCTGGGCGCGCACGCAGTCCCCCCCGAGTACGCGGACAACCACCGCACGGGCACCTTGTTGTGGCTCAGCGCCGACGGCGAGGGCCTGCCCGCGAGCTTGGCCGAGCGACCCGCCGGCGCTCGCGTCATCATCTTGCCCGGCCCCTCGCCCGAGATGCACGACACCTGGAACCTCGCCGACTGGGTGCTCAGCGGACCGTGGGGCAGCGTGTTGAGCAAGCTGGGGAGCGCGCCGTGGCAGGCTCTGCTTCGCTGATCGAAGCCCTGCACGCGCTGCTCGCCCCCTCCGGCGCGTCGGGACGCGGCCGCAAAAAGTCGCCCGCGCTCGACATCCTCGTCGCCCAAAGCTGCCTCGAAGGTGAGCGCGCAGCCGTCGAGCTGGCGGGCCCCGCCTTCGAAGCCGTCGACGACGACAAGCTGGCCGAGGCCCTGCGCAGCGGGGACTGGCGCGTACTCGTGCTCCCCACCCTCGAGGGCCGGCGCGGCGGCAGCTGGCTGCGCGCCCTCGAAGGCGACCCCGTGCCGCTACTCGTGTGCACGGGCGAAGTCTCCGAACAAGCGCGCGCGAGCTTGCAGGCCGCCGGCGTCGCCCTGCTCGGTCCGCACGCGCGCCTGGTCGTCGACCACGAAGCCCACGGCCTCGCCGTCGGCGTCGACGCGGCCGAGCTGCGGGGCCTTCGTCGGGTCTGCGGCCCGACCCGCCTGGCCTTGGCCCCCACCCCCGGCTGGCTGGCGAAGTGGCTGCTCGACGAGGCCTTGGCCGACCAACCCGGTCTGGGCACGGTGCACGCCGGCGTCCTCGGCCGCGCTTGGCTCGACTTGTGCGAGCAACCCCGCGCGCACGAAGACCTCTGGGTGCCCGTCGGTGTGCCGGCCCTCGAGCTCGAAGCCGACGCGAGCCGCGACCCGGCCACGGCCGCGGCCTGGCGCCAAGCGAGCGCCGCGCACGCCCTCGAGCGCCTGACGGGCCCGGTCTTCCCCAGCCCCCGCGTGCTCGTCGCCTTGCACCGCTCGATGCTCGGCGACTCGCGCGACAGCAGCGACGCGGCCTCGCCGGCCCAGCGCGCGATGTGGTCCCAGGCCCGCCGCGCCATCGCCCGCGAGAGCGCGGCCGAGTCGATCACCGAGCCGGGCGAAGGGCTCGACTTGCGCACGCCGGCCTCGGCCCTGCTCGCCCAAGGCCCCCTCGCCCGTCGGGCGCGCGCCTTGGCCTTGCTCGCCGGCCCCGTCCCCGCGGCGCCCCGCATCGACGAAGAGCTCCAAGCCCGCGCCCACGAGGTCTTGCGCGCGAGCCCCGAGCAACTCAGCGAGCACGAGGCCAAGGTGGTCCTGCGCGGCTACGGCTTCGAGATCACCCGCCAGGCGGTGGCCAACTCGGCGAGCGGCGCGGCCAGCTTCGCCGACCGGATCGGCTACCCCGTGGTGCTCAAGGCCCTGAGCCCCAGCTTGCGACGCCGCTTCGAGCTCGGCGCCGTCAAGCTCGACCTC
>JAUIJR010000295.1 GCA_030431075.1 Polyangia bacterium
CGGAACGACTGGTCGGTGCCCACTTTGCAGTTCGCGCCGGCGCGGCCGTACAACTGGCCGAGCGCGGTGGCCGTGTCCTGCCAGCGGACCCTTCCGTCGTAGTCGCCCGCCACGGTGAACAGCGTGGCGAGCCAGGTGAAGCGGTTGCGGCAATCGCGGTAGCCGCCCCCTTTGAACGCGGCCGGCGTGGCCACGAGTGGTTGCATCGGAGTGAGCTGGCGCTTGATCTCCGTTTCCAGCGTATCGGCGTCGACCAGTTTGCTCCAAGCGTAGTCGCCGCCACCCGCCGCGTGTTGCTGCGAGAGCTGCTGGGTCGCCGTCGCCAGGTCCGAGGTGAAGGGGAAGGCCCGCACCACGTACTCGTCGCCGACGTCGCGGTAGAAGTTCATCGACAAGCGCAAGTCGACGTGCCCGAGCTCCGCTTCGGCCAAGTTGGACTCGACGCGGGTGACCACATGCGAGAGCTCCGACTTGAGGTACTCGAGCTCATCGGACATCGACCCCGTCGTGTCGACCATGAACATGATGTCGGCCGCCAGGGGATCGTTGGCCACCATCGGCATGGTCACCACCTGCGCTTGCATCGGGGCCGGCCCCTCCAGCTCCAGGGTCTGCATCGTCGAGCCCAGGCGGAAGCTCGCGCGGGCGGGCCTCGCCTGAGATTCGGGGGCGAGCTCCAAGCCGCTGAAGAGGTGCACGCGGCCTTGGTTGTCGCTGCGTGCGCTCCACAGCAGCTCGCCTTCGATGTCGTAGAGCGACGCCGTCGCGTCGATGACCGGCGCTTCGGTCTCATCGACCAAGATGAAGGCGTGCTGCTCGACCGGGTACATCGACCATAGCTCCATCATGTTTCCCCACTGCCCCTCGTCGGCTTCGCCCGGTAGCAGGAGGTCGCGCCAAAAGGCCCAGTCGTCGAGGTCGCGGTACTCCCCCGCCGTGAGCTGGCCCGGCTCCGGCACGACGCCGCCCGTGTCCCCCTCGTCGCCAGAGTCGCCGGAGTCGCCGCCCTCACCGCCCGAGTCTCCGTCGCCGCCCGAGTCGCCTGCCCCCGTCGTGCTGCCCGTGGTCTCCCCTCCGCCCGACTCGCCCTCACCCGAGCCTTCGCCGTCCCAGCCCGAACTCGAGCTCGAGCTCGCGCTCGTGTCGCTCGCGGCCGTCGTATCGGTGCTCTCGGCCAGCTGATCGCCTGCGCTTTGGCAGGCGGGGATCAACGCCAACACGGCGAGGGAAGTGACAAGGCATTTGTTCATACCCGGTGGGTGCCACCGGCGGCCCGCATCGATCACCGAGCGCCGTCGGCGGGGCAATTTTCGACCCGATGGGTGTGTAGGGAATCTGCGCGCCTGCACACCATCACTTTCGACGCGCCACTTCACCCGCGTCGGAAAGGACCCTCATCATGGATTTTGCGACCTTCTACAGCCTCGGTGGTGTCTTCATGCACATCATCACCCTTTGCTCCTTGGGCGCGATCGCGGCCTTGGTGCTGCACGCCAAGGAGCGGCGTTCGCAGCCGGACACGACCCGTGGGCTCGACCTCGCCGCCAACTTGGCGCTCGCGTGCCTCGGCCTGGGTCTGCTCGGGACCCTCTTCGGGTTCGCCGACCTCACCGGTGCGCTCCAAAGCGTCGAGGAGGTCGCCAAGTGGCCGCGGCCGCTGGCCAAGGGCTTTTCCATCGCGCTGATCACCACCCACTACGGGCTGATGACGGCCCTGCCCTTGGGGGCCGGCGTCGCCTTCGCGCGCTGGCGCCGGGCCGGAGACCTCGCCCAAAGGGCCCCCGCAGGTGCCTGAGGCAGCTCGACGGGGCCTTTCGGGGCCCCGAACTTTTTTCATTTTCCGCGTAGGGAACTTCTCGCGCCCGACACTGTCGTCAGTCCCATGCTCGAGGCTTTCGAGGGCAGCTACCGCTTTTTGACCACCTGGGCCGCCGGGTGTGGGCTCGTCTTGGCGACGATCGCCCTGATCTTGCCGGCCTGGCAGCTGCTCACGGGTCTTTTGGCCGCCACCTTGCGCCTCGCCACGCGAGTCCCCCCACGAGGCGCAGGGTCGGCCGGCCCCTTTGCGGGGCGCGAGGGCACGGGGGATCTCGAGCAGCTCCGCCCCGTCGTGGGCGCGGCCATGGGTCGCCTGCTCGGCGAGACCCGGGCCTTGTTGGGCGAGCTCGCCCACCAAGGCGGACGCGCCCACCGCTGGCGGGATCGGCCGCGGCGCGGCTGGGCCTGGGTCTTTGGCGGGCAGCGCGGGGACGAGTACACGGCGGCCACCGAGCTGCGGGCCATGGTGTGGGACTGGCTTTCGCGGGCCGAAGCGCTTTTGGAGGGAGAAGCCGAGCTGGCCGAGGCTCAGCGCGAAGCCCTCGAGCTGTGCAGCGCGCAAGTGCGTCGACTCGTCTTTGGCGACGTCGACTTGGCCGAGCGCCTCGACGCCATCGTGGCCGTGATCGCCGGCTTCGAAGGTGGGCTGCGCGGGCTCGAGCACACCCCCTATCGCGGGCGCGCGCCCCTTCGCCCCGCCGGCGCGGTGTCGGGCCGGGACCCGGCGAGGGACGAGGAAAGCCCACGCGGCGACGCGGCCTCGAGCGAGCTCGACGCGCTGCTCGTCTTGCGCGAGCACGAGCCGGCCTTTCGTCGGATCGCCGCGCGCTACGCCGACGACGCGGCCGCGCGCGAGGACCTCGCCCAAGAGATCCGCATGGCCGTGTGGGTCGCCTTGCCGCGCCATCGCGGGGACGCCAGCGTCAAGACCTATGTCTTGCGGATCGCCTACTACTGCGCCGCGCGCTTTGGCCGGCGCCAGTTCAAGCCGCTCGGCGAGCTCGACGTCGAAGCCCTCGTCGACCTCGAAGCCGGCGACGCCCTCGCCTGCCTGCACCGACGCGAGTGCCGCGAGGGACTGCACCGCGCCATCGCCCAGCTCCCCGACAGCCAGCGGATCGCGCTCGAGTTGCTGATGGACGGCTGCAGCTACCGCGAGATCGGCGAGCGACTGGGCATCACCGAGACCAACGCCTCGGTGCGAGTGAGCCGGGCGCGGGCGCGACTCAAAAAGAGCTTGGTGCCGGTGTTCAACTAGTTTGCCGGCTCGTTTGCCGGTTTGGCTGCCGGTTTGGCATCGGCTTTGGCGCCGGGCTTGGCGTTGCGGATCCGCCACGCCAAGAGCAAGCCCAAGATGGCCGGCAACAGCATGGCCACCGGCCACATCGCGTAGTTTTCGATCTGGGCGGCCTCGGGGGCTTCGCTCGGCAAGATGGCGCCGTAGGTGAAGCTCATCACCGCCGTGCCGGCGTAGACGAAGCCATCGATGATGCCCACGGCGATGCCGGCGTTGCGCCGCCCGCCAAAGTCCATGCTCGCGGTGCCGCTGAGCATGCCGTGCACGCCGATGACGGCCATCGACATGAAGATGACCAAGGCGCCGAGCATCGGCGTGCCGAGCACGAAGTTGAGCGCGACCGCGCCGACCAGCATCACCGCGTAGAGCAGTACCGCCACCGGGCCGCGCCGCGAGTCGAAGACGCGGTCCGAGAGCACGCCCGCGATGACCCCGCCCATGATCCCAGCGCAGCACAGCAGCAAGCCCCAGTTCTCGTAGACGAAGTTGTCCACCGACAACCCCGTCTGCTTCATGATGGTCTTGTACCACTGCATGATCGCCTGGCGCAGGAAGCCGCTGCAAAACTCGATGCAGGCGATGGTGATGATCACCGGATGGGTGAGCATCTTCTTGAACACGGCGATGGCCCCTTGGGTCGAGCCGTCGTCGTTGCTCGAGGCGTCGGCGGTGTCGAAGTCTCGAAAGCCCGCCTCCCCCGGCGTGTTCTTCACGCCGACCAAAACGACCAGCCACACGACGCTCAAGATGATGGCCGGGACCAAAAAGACCCAGTGCACCTCGAGCTTGTCGACGATGATGCCGCCCCAGTCGTAGGCGAAGTAGACGCCCAGCGAGATCAAGATGCCGAAGATGGCCCCGAACACGCCGCGCTCGCGCACGTGGAACCACGGCGCGTTGATCTTGACGATGGCGACGGCGCCGAAGCTTTGAAAGTACATGTTCGCGCCGTACAAGAGCGCGAAGATGGTGGTGAGGTTCTCCGTCGGGCGAGACATCGCCACCGCGGCCAGGGCCAGGTTCGCCGCGATGGCCCCCGCGCCACCGATCAGCAAGGCGCGCTTGCCCCCCACGCGATCGGTGAGCGGGCCGTTGATCAAAAAGGCGCTGCCGTAGACGGCCGTGCCGACGCCGAAGATGAAGCCGAAGTCCTGGTTGCTCATCAGGTCGCCAAAGGCGTCCTTCGAGACGGTCAGGTTGTAGCGCCCCATGTACAAAAAGGCGTAGAGCAGCCCCACTGGCAGCCAGTTGCGGACGCGTCGGCGCCGGTAGGCGTCGTCGTGACCGAGCTCGACGCGAGGCAGGCGCGCGAGCACGAAGGCGATCACGGCGAGCAGGATCAAGATCGGGGCGACTTGCTCGACGTAGTCCACGCGCTGGGCTTTTACCCCAAGCGCGGGGTTCGGTCAGCGGCGCCCCGGCCGGTCTCGCGCGCCCCGGCGCGCGGGCTCAAAACAAGTCGAGAAGGCCGCGGGGATGGTCGACGAGGTGGTCGATCCGTCCTTCGGCCCGGGTCTCGCGGATCCACGCCGGGGTGTGCGGGTGGGCGCGCAGGACCAGCGTCGAGGGCGCCCGCGATTCGTTACGCGCACGCAACACGCTGGGCAAGGCGAGATCGAGGGAGAAGACGTCGCCGATCACCAAGTCGGGGGCCTCTTGGGTGAACACGGCGTCGTAAAAGGGGCGGTCGACGTAGACGCGCCGACCGGCCACCTCGATGCAAGGCGCCGCCTCGGCCTGCGCGTCGGAGAGCGCCCACTTCTTGGCATTGCCCCGCACGCGCACTTCGTGCCCTGGCCCCTCCCCCGCGTCGATGCCCACGTCGCCGAGCCAGGCGATGAGCTTGTCGGAGCGTGAGTTCGACACCACGACCACCTCGGCGCCCTTGGCCAGCAGCGCGCGCATGGTCTCGGCCGCTGCCTCGACCATGATCGGATCGTGGTCGCGGCGAAAGATCTTGGTGGCTCCCAAAAAGCAGTGATCGGCGAAGGCCTCGAGGGCCTCGAAGCCGGCGGCGCGGATGGCCTGCCCCCAGCGCTTCGAGGTCTCGTCGAGCGCGCGCATGATGACCAAGAACACCGAGTTCGTGGTCAAGAGCGGATCCTCGTCGACGTAGGCGCTGATGCGGCCGTTCGGGGCCCAGCCGTAGTCTTGGGGTGTGCGACGCAGGGCCTCGATGTAGTCGTCGAAGGCGTGGCGCACCGCGTCGAGCGGCTCTCCGGTCACCCGTGCGATCTCGGCGCAGGTGAAGCGCTCGATGTGCTTGGCTTCCTGGCCTTGGTTGGTCCAGACGCCGTCGAAGTCGGAGAGGATTTTCACGGTCGCTCGCTCCATCGCGCGGGCCCCAGTTGCGAGCTGGGGCGACGCGGGGGCGCACTATAGGGGGGCCATCTCGCCTTGGCCAGGCGCTGAACTCGCGTGACCGCGAAGACCGCTGGCGCGCCGAGACCTCAAAGATCCGCGAGCGCGCCGGCGTCCTCGCCGAGACCCGCGAGGGACCAACCCCACAAGGCGCGGGCGAAGTCCGGGTCGCGTGCACGGCGAGACACGCGAGCCGGGGCGGCTTTGCCTCGCAACTCGAGCGGCCCGCGGGGTCCGAAGTAGGCGGGCGCGGGCGGGTCGGGCGAGAGCAAGGCGGCGAGCAAGGGGCGCGCGCCTTGCTCGGCCGACTGCGCGACGAGCCGATCTCCGGCCCGCACCAAGGAGCGGATCAGCGGGAGCCGACCTTCGCCTTCGGGGCGCGCGAGCAAGGAGGTCGCGGCGTAGCCCGGGTGCGCCGCGACCGAACGCAAGCTCAGGCCGCGAGCGCTCGCGCGTCGATCGAGCTCGATGGCGAAGCTCAAACTGGCGAGCTTGCTGATCGCGTAGGCCCGCAGGGGATCGTAGTTCTCGGGCGCACCCCATCGCTCGAGCGGCGTCGACGCGAGGCGGTGCGTCAAGCTGGAGACCGCGAGCACCCGCGGCGCCGCGCTGCGCATGAGCGCGGGCCAAAGGCGGGCCGTCAAGGCGACATGGCCCAGGTGATTGATGCCGAGGTGCAGCTCGTGACCCTGCGCGGTGCGGCCATGGGGCAAGCCCATGACCCCCGCGTTGTTGCAAAGGAGATCGACGCGCTCGAAGTCTTCGCGCACGGCGGCCGCGCAATCGCGCACCGAACTCAGGTCCGAGAGGTCCAGCCCAAAAAGTGCGAAATCAGCGCGGGGCGCCCGCTCGCGCAGCGCCTCGATCGCCGCTTGCCCCCGCTCGAGGCTTCGGCAGGCCAAGGCGACCGTCGCGCCCGCTTGCGCGAGTCCGGCGGCGCACTCGAAGCCCAATCCGCTGTTCGCACCGGTGACCAGCGCCACGCGCCCCGCCAAGCTGCGCGTCGCGCCGCCGGGCGGCATCGAGTCGGGCGGGGGCGGCACCATCGAAGCCGTGGACCTATAGCAGAGTCGGCCCGCGGACCGGGTGCCCCACCCCACCCCGAGATCGGGCGCAGCGATTTCGCACGGGTACGTGGGCCAGGTGACAAATTTCGGTATGCAGCGCTGCTAGATTCACAGGCGATGAAGCGTCGTCTCGTCGCCCTCGCTGCGCTCGCCACTCTCACCTCGCTCGCCGGCTGCAAGAAGGAAAAGATCCGTCACGGCGATCAGCCGAAGCCTCCGACCAGCAACCCCACGGTCAACCTCTTCGGCTACGAGGAGAGCCAGATCCACTGGATGCACTACAACATCCAGCGACGCGGCCGCGTCCTGCTCGCCCGCTTCGATCCGAACAACCCGACCGAGCTGCAGCTGCTCGATTGCGCCTTGTCGGCGCGCTGGGAGTACCAAGACGCGAGCGGCAAGCACGTCGAGTCCGTGCACGTCAAAG
>JAUIJR010000296.1 GCA_030431075.1 Polyangia bacterium
GCGGTCGAGCGCAACTTGAAATCGATCGAGATCGAGGCCGACGCGAGCCTCACGGACTCCAACTTGGTCCATCCCTGGATCCCCGTCGCACCGGAGGGCTTTTGATGTTCGCCTCTCTTTTACTTCGCACCCTTTTGGGTCTCGGCTTGGCCGGACCCGGCCCCACGCCGACGACGATTCTGGCCCAGCCCGTTGGCGGCGACGTGGTCAGCGAATACGAACAGCTCGAGGGCTTCGTCGGGGTCGTCGTCAAACAGATCAACGCGATCTTCGGGACCGAGCGCTTGCCCGCCGCGCCCGGCTTTCCCGTCGAGCCCGGGGTGTACGTGACCTTGGCCCCCAACCAGATGCTGATCTTCGACAAGGTGGGCACCACCTTGTCGGGGGGCATGCCTGCCGACCAGGCGGCCGCGGCCGAGTGCAAGAGCGGCTGCTCGCGCGCCTTTTTCGACGCCTTCCGCGTCGCGTGGCTCGACATGCAAAACGAGGCCCAGGCCGTCGAAGCCGAAGTGCCCATTCGCGTGCTCTTCGGCGCCGAGGCCGGCCTCCCCGCGCGGGCCCTGGTCGACGCCGCCTACGCGGCCTCCGAGGCGCGCCCCGGCGTGGTGCCCAACCTCTACATCCTGCTCAACGGTGGGCCCGCGGGCCTGCGCGCGCGCAACTTCTTCTTGGTGCCCCCGGGCGGCCTGGCCGTCTCGCCGGCGCGCAACCCCCTCGGCTTGACCGTCGACGTGATGGGCGGGGGACGTTTCGAGGTCAAGGCGGCGGACTCCCGTTTGCTCGCCCCCACGACGGCCAACGGCAGTGAGGCCTTCGACAAGCTTTTGGTGGGTCTCGATCGCCGCTTCCCGAGCAAGGACGTGCTGATCTTGCGCCCGGGGCCCAACGCCTTGGTCGCCGACCTCGTGCAGGTCATGACCATCGCCAGCGATCGCTTCCCGATCATCGTCTTCGACATGAACCAGGGCGTTCGCGTCGGCGGCTAGGCCACGCCATCTTCACGGCCGCGTCTGGAGCTCGTCTTCGAAGGGCCAGCCCAAGGGCTCGACCACGAAGATGCGCGCCGGGTCGCGGTCGAAGTACCAGGCGGCCAAGCCGCTGAGCAGCGCTCCGGCGAGAACGGCCGCCCGAAAGAGGCGGGTGCGGCTCCACGCGCTCATGGCGATCAGCGGCAAGAGGTAGGGCAGCCAGTCCAAGGCGAAGCGGTAGCTGAGCTGTCGCTGTCCGCTGTTGTGATAGAGCAGCGGCGGCAAGGCGATGAGGACGGCCGCGACCCACAAGCCGGCGTAGCGTCGCCAGCCCCTTCGCAGGCCGGCCAGGGCCACGAGCCAAGGCGACATCAGCCACAAGGCGCTGCCGTGCAAGCTCAGCGCGAACCAGGGGAACTCGGCTCGCGCTTGCGGCATCAGCCACAACAAGCACTCGAGGTTGCGTGGCAAGTAGCTCGGATCGAACTGGCCGATGCTCTGCATCCGCGCTTGCCAGCGGATGTCCAAAAAGCGGTGCCCAAACTCGAAAGGCGAGTCGAAGCGGGCAAAGTTCAAGGCGGCCATGGCCGCGCCCACGATCAAGATCGGCAGGGCGAAGCGAAGCAGGGCCACACCGGCGACCCGGCCGCGTCCGTGGCGTTGACCGAGCTGCTGCACGAACCAAAGCGCGCCCAAGATCAGGTGCGGTCGGCAACTCATGGCCAAGGCCAGCCACGCGCCGGCGCGCAGGGGATGCTCGGCCCGGTGCGCGTCGAAGATGTAGGCGATCGTGAACAGCGCGCCCAGGGTCTGGGCCGTGAACCACACGGAGCCGTGCGCGCCGACGAATAGGGCCGGGCTGGCGAGGGACCAGGCTGCGACGATCCAAAGGTGGCTCCGGGCCGCCTCACCGACGAAGCGATCGAGGCCACGCAAGAGCAGCAGCGAGGCCAAGGCGGCCGCGAGCGCCGTGAGCAAGACGTCCCAGACGGCCAGGCCCCCCAGCGCGACGAAGGGCAGCATGAGCGCGGCCGGGCCCGGCGGGAAGGAGACGTACCAGCGCCGCTGGCGTTCGAGGATCTGGGCGCGGGGGATCGAGTGCGTCGCCCCGCGCATGTCGAGCCAGGCTTCGTGGCCGCGCTCGTGGCCCTCGCGGCAAGCCTGCGAGCGGCAGGGCTGCCCGCGAAAGCGGCTCCCGTCGCGCAGCTCGAGGGTCCAGACCAGCGCCCAGTCGTCGTGCTGGTGGTGCCGGCAGCGTCCCTCGCGGCGCGCCTCGGGGCTGCACCAGCCGGGCGGATCTCCTTCGAGGGCCAGACGACCCTCGAGCCAGCCCTTCGCCATGTAGAGGTAGTGAGGGTTGTCGCTGGGGGCGAGCGCGCTGCGCCCCGCGATGGCCAGCAGGGCCGAGAAGCTCAGGGCGAAGACGAGCCAGGCGATCGCGCGCGGCCGACGGGGCGGGGCCGACAGCTCTCGATGCGCGACGGGGCTCGGCGCGTCGTCGGCCATGGACCCGTTGTACCGCGAGCGGACGGCTCCGCGCGGCTCACTTTTCGACGTACAAGCTCGTCAGCGGGACGTCATCGAGCCGCACTTGCTGCACCGGACCCTGGCGGCCGACGCCATCGATCACGCGGGCTTCGTCGGCGGCCATGTGCATCTCGTGAAAGAGCAGGCCGGCCTTGGCGCGCTCGGGGGTCGCCCCGCGCCAGCTTGGCCACAGCCCCTCGCGCTCGTACTGCTTTTTGGCCAGAGGGTGCAGGTCGTGCAGGTAGACCGCGCGGGGGGCGGGGATCGGAGTCTCGAGCAGGGGCATGGCGGCGTAGCCCCAAAAACCGCGGTTGAGGCCGGACTCGGCCGCGCCGCGGGCACCCCCGGCCAAGGGGGCGTACTGCGAGAGGTTGTAGGGGTGGCCGTGCAAGGTCGCCCACAAGATCGGCGTGAGCACGAGCGCCAAGGCGGGCAGCTGCAAGCTCGGCGGCCAGGCCGCGCGGGTCCACGCCCAGCTCCACGCGCGGGCGGCGAGCAAGGCGACGAAGGGATAGGCCGTCAGCCAGTGCTTGGTGCCGCCGAAGATCGGGATCGAGGGCAAGGCGATCAGCGCGACGAAGGCGAAGGCGAGGCCCGCGTAGAGCCAGCCCTCGTAGCGATGAAAGTCGCGCGGCCACAGCCCGGCGCGCAGCCATTGGGGTCCGCGGCCCGGTGTGGGGGCACCGTCATTCTCGGGTGCCGGCGCATCGGGCAACGCGAGACCCACGGCCGCCGCCACCCACACGAGCAGCGGCACGGTGGCCAGCGACATCACGAAGGGGTAGGCGATCGGCATCGGCGGCCGGTTGTAGTTCACGCCGCCGAACTCCATGTTGTAGTAGCTGTGCTTGGCGTGAAAGGCGAAGTACTCGCCGAGGCGATCGACCGGCGCCGTCCATAGCCACGGCCAGCTGACGAAGGCGACCAGCGGCGCGAGCAGGGCACACGCGAGCAAGACCGGCGGCAGCAGCTGCGCGCGGGTGAGCGCTCGGCCGCGACGCCGGTTGAGCCAGGCGCTGCCGTAGTAGTGGATGGCCAATAAGGGCCCCAAGAACAAGGCGTTGTGTTTGACGCCGATGGCCACGCCGAGCAGCACGCCGGTGGCGATGGCCCAGCGCAGGGAGTGCAAGCCGCGGCGGTAGGCGAGCACCACGACCAAGGTCATCACGGCGATGGGGACGTCGAAGGTGTGCAAGCTCGCGTGAAAGGCGACGCGTGGCAGACCCAAAAAGGCGACCGCGGCCAAGATCGAGCTGGTGGCACACACGACGACGCTGGCGCGGCGACGACGTGCCTCGGACCACGCGGCAAAGGCCAAGAGCGCCGCGCCCAAGGCCGCGAGCAGCTGCGCCGGCAATCGCATGGCCGCGCGCTCGCTCATGAGGGGGAAGGCTCCGGCCTCCGGGGCCCAGGGGTCCGGCTTTTGCTTGGCCTCGAGCACGGGGGCGCGCGCGAAGAGGCGGGCCGAGACGCCGGCCGCCGACTTCATCACCACCGGGTGCTCCCAGTTGAAGGCGAAGTGACGGTCGCGGGCTTTGGCATCGAAGGCGAGCCCCGGATCGCGCAGTGCCTTCGACCAAAAGGCGCCCTGGCGACGGCTGGCTTCGAAGTACACGCCCTCGTCGCGGACCACGCCCACGCTCGGGGAGCTGCGCAGCAAGGCCACGGCGCTCACGACGAAGACGGCGAGCGCGAGCCAAAGCTGCGTCGAGGGACGCCAGCGCCGTCGGCGGGGTGCCGTGCTCGCGCTCTCGCTCATCGGCGGCCTCCTCCACGCTCGACCGCACGCAGCTCGATACAGACGGGGCGGTCCGGCCGGCGCTGGTAACGAGCGTCGGCGTCGAAGCTGCCCGAGAGCTCTGGGCGCACGCGGATCTTCAGCTCTCCGCGGGCGGCCTGGGTCGCGAGCTCGAAGGGGGCCCAGCCTTGCGCATCCGTCGCGACCCAGCGCGCTTGGCCTTGGCCGGGGAGCTCGAGCTCGAGCGCGACGGCGGCTTCGGAGCGCAGCCGACCGTTGAAGTCGCCGAAGCCGACGTGCCCGACGAGCGCGTCCCCGAACTCGAAGTCGCGGACTTGGATCTCGACGCTGCGCGCGTCGAAGTCCTCGAAGCGCAGGCAGTGGCGGGCGCGAAAGTCGACCTCCACATGGCCCCAGACGACCCGACCGGGGCGGCACTCGTAGCTGGCCTCGATCTCGCCGTGGGCGTCACGCTTGGGCCGGCAACGGCGACCCTCGACGCGGACCTCCATCGCGCGCGCGGGGCTCAGGGCATCCCGTGCTCGCAAGGCGCGGTCGCCTTGGCTCAGGCGCGAGAGGCTCAGGCCCCCGGCGTCGAAGCGCTCGACCAGATAGGGCTCGGCCTCGAGCTCGAAGCGTCGGCTCGCCTCGGCGCTCCAGGCCGAATCGCCGGGTCGCCCCAAGACCCAAAACTCGGCCTGGTCGCGCAGGTCCGGCAAGCCATAGGCCCGACGCGCGGGCTCGAACTCCATGCGGGCGAGGGGATCGAGCCAGTCGCGGTCGACCACCATCGGCAAGTCGGCGTCGGTGCGGGCGAGCTGCTGGCGCAGGCTCTCGGCGTCCGCGTCCTCGATGGTGCGCCGGTAGCTGGCGGCGGCGGCGATCGACTCGATCAGCGCCACCGCGGCCAGGCCGAGCACGAAGGCGCGGGCGCGCCGGGTCGAAGGTGCGTCGCTCATGGCTGCTCCTTCGTCTCGCTCTCGAGCCACAAGCCCAGGCGCTGGCGTCCCTTGCCGATGAGCTCGGCGCGCAGGGTCAGGGCCTGCGTGCCCTCGGCACACGCGGGGATCTGCCGCGCGAAGAACACACGGCCCGGGCGGTGCCGCAGCTCGACCGGCTCGTGCTTCCCGCTCGCGTCCGGCCACTCGAGTCGGTATCGCGCTGCGCTGCGCACCTTGGCCGCATCGTCGTCGATGGCGATCCAGCCCGTCAACTCGCGCCCGCATGGCAGGCCCTCGAGCTCGATGTTCGTGGACTCGCCCTCGCGCAGCTCGATCCCGAGGGCGGGGCGGATCAGCATCTCGGTCTTGAGGGGGCCCGCCTCGACGCCCGGGCCCGCTTGGGCCCACCGCAGGACGGTGTTTGCCTCGGCCGCGCGCCGGTCCATCCAGCGCAGGCCGAGGGCGAGCCCGGCCAAGCCCACCAGCGGCAGCAGATGCGCCGGACGCAGGCGATGAAGCCACGGCCAAGCCGGTGGCAGCGAGATCGGGCGGCCCCGTCGGCGCGACCACAGGGCGCCGGCCATCATGGCGAGCGCGGTGAGCAGGCTCAGGGCGAGGCCGAGGGCGCCGCGGGTCGTGCTCGCTTCGAAGTGGAGGCGCAAGCGGCCCTCACGACCGGGTCGCGCGCGGATGAGAATCGCCTCGGCGCCGCTGTCGCCTTCGGCCCGACCGCCGCGCAACTCACCGGCCTCGCGCGCCGCGGGGGTGGCCGCGGGGCCATCACCAAAGGCCGGCACTTCGTCCCAAGGGATCTCGACGCCGTCGAGCTCGAGACGCCAGCCGGGGTGGCCGGCCACGTCGTAGACGATCTCGCTTTGGGGGCCGAGGCCCTCGCCGATCAAGACGAGCTCGGTGGGCGACTCTTTTTCGACCCGCAAGCTGCCTTGGCCGATCAAAGTCGCGCGCAGGGGGCCTTGGCCGGCGTGGGCCCGCGTTCGCGGGGGCAAGGCGCGCTCCAAGATCCGCAGGTCGCCAAAGCGGGCGCGCTCGCGCGGCAAGGGACCCGGGCTCGCGCGATGCGTCAGCAGGTAGCGCACCCGCAGACGATCGAGCAGGGCGGGGCGCATCGACTCCGGCTTGTGCACGAAGTTGTCGCCGGGCGTGAAGCCGCCTTTGTAGACCGGGCGCGAGAGGCGGGCGCCGGCATCCATGAACCAGTGCACGTTGCGCGGCGCCCGGACGGCCACCCGCCAAAACTCGGGCTCTTCGGCGGCGCGCGCTTCGAGCCACTGCATGGCCGCGTCGAAGTCGGCGTCGGGGATCCGCAGATCTCCGTAGCCGCGCTGCGTCTGGATCCGACCGACGCCGTGCTCACGCGCCGCGCGGGCTGCGTCGACGCCGACCCACATCGTGGCCGCCAAGGCGAGCAAGGCAAAGGCGTTCGTCCGCGAGCGCAAGGCGGGCCGACCTTCGGCGCGCAGGCGTCGGGCCGCGGCCAAGACCGGGGCCAAGCCGATCCACGCCGCGAGCAGGTACAAGCCGGGCTTCGCGGCGATCAAGAAGCGTTGGTACTGGATGTGCGAGAAACCCTCGGAGATCCGATCGAGGCGCAGCCCCCACCAAAGATCGCTGGCGGTAGCGAGCCACAGCCCCACGGCCAGCACGGCGCTCGCCCGCAGCACCCGGGGCCCGCGAACCACCGCGAAGACCACTCCGACCAAGGCGAGGTAGCCGACGGCGGGCGGCATGCGCTGCGCCCAGTGTCCCTCGCCGAGCCAGCTCAGCAGCTG
>JAUIJR010000297.1 GCA_030431075.1 Polyangia bacterium
CGGCCAAGCCCGGCAAGGCCTCGAAGCTCAAGCCGGCGAGGTTGGAGGCGCGGCCGAGATCGCGGGTGGTCACCTCGACCGGCAAGTTGAGCACCTTGCGGACGGCGTCGCGGATCGGCCACAAGGGTGGCGCGGCGCCGCTGGCCTCGGCCCCGGTGCGAATGATCTGCCAGCCCTCGCCGGAGGCGCGGCGCAGCAGCTCGTCGAGCACGCGGCTTTTGCCGACGCCACTGGGGCCCCGGAGACTGACCGTGCGTACGCCCGGATCTCCGCGCTCGAACCAAGCGTGGCCGCGCTCGATCAGCGCGTCGCGCCCGATCGTCGGCAAGGGGAAGCGCTGGGCCAGTCGGCTCGAGGTCGCGGCGGCGGGGATCCGCAAGCTGCCGCGCGTGCGTTGGCGCGACTCGATCTCGGGCGGCTGACTTTCGGTCGGGGGGACCGGCGTGCCGCAGTTCGCACAAAAGCGGTCTCCGCTGCGCAAGGCGGCATTGCAGTTCGAGCAAGATGCGGCCTTGGCCGCGTTGCGGCTCACGGCGACGAGGGCGTCGCGAAAGGCGGTCGCGGTGGCGAAGCGCTCTTCGCGATCTTTCGACAGCGCGCGCATGCAAAGTTCATCGAGAGGATCCGGTGCACGTCCCGCGACCTCGGCCGGATGGCGCGGCGTGTCGTTGATGTGCCGGTGCAAAAGCTCGATGGCCGAGTCCCCCGTGAAGGGCAGCTGCCCGCACAGCAAGCGGTACAAGATCACGCCCACGGCGTAGAGATCCGAGCGCCCGTCCAAGGGCCGCCCACGCGCTTGCTCGGGCGACATGTACTCCGGCGTGCCGCACACGATGCCGGCCGAAGTCAGCCCTGGGCGCTGGTTCTCGGGCCCGTCCATCAACTTGGCGATGCCGAAGTCGAGAACCTTGAGCAGCTCACCGCGGGTGCGAAGCGACTGCACCAAGATGTTCTCGGGCTTGAGGTCGCGGTGCAAAATGCCCAGTCCGTGCGCTTCGGTCAGCGCGGCGAGCACCTGCAAGGTCAAATCGATGACGCGCGCGCGCGCGAGGGGGAACTCGTGGGCGATGATGTCTTCGAGGGACTGGCCCTCGATGTACTCCATCATCAAGTAGGTCACGCCCGCGGGCGTGCGCCCGTAGTCCACGACCGAGACCACGTTGGGGTGGTTCAAGCCGGCGGCGTTTTGCGCCTCGTTCGCGAAGCGCTCGTGCGACTCGGCGTCGTGGGTGAGATGAGGGTGAAGGATCTTCGCGGCGAAGGGCTTGCCCAAGGCCGTCTGCGTCGCGCGGTAGACGCGTCCCATCGCACCGACGCCGATGCAGCTGTCGAGTACGTAGCGGCCGTCGATGTCGAGACCGACGTAGGGATCGCCGAAGGTCGTCTCGACCTCGGTGAGGTCGGCCGCGCAGTTCGGGCAAAAGCGCGGGCCCTCGAAGACGCGTTGCCCACACGCGGGGCAGATCTTGTGCGCGAGTTCTTCCACGACGACGCCGGACAAATGGTCGAAGATCTAGGCCGGGGCCGTCAATCTGTGCGTATGACTGCAGTTTTCGCGCATTTGGCGCAAAGCGCGCTGCTCGCGGACGCCCCTCAGACCCTTCGTGCCGGCTAAGCTGCCAAATTCGCAGGCGTTTTCCGCGCACCCGCATTGACACACCGCGGCGGACTCGCTAAGACGCGCGCGCTTTCCTCCCAAAACCGGGCCGGAACGCATTGGGGCGTCGGCAAGTGGTAAGCCATCGGTTTTTGGTACCGACATTCGTAGGTTCGAACCCTACCGCCCCAGCCATTTTTTTCCTTTGTCCGACCGAGCCGAGTCCGTGAACAAGCCGATCACCATCTTCGCCGGGAGCGCGAGTGGACACCTCGCCGGGGAGATCTGCGACTACGTCGGGCTCCAGGCCGGGCGCTCGAAGACCTCCCGTTTCTCGGACGGCGAGATCTTCGTCGAGATCCAAGAGAACGTTCGCGGCACCAACTGTTTCGTCATCCAGTCCACCTGTTCGCCCCCGAACCGGAACCTGATGGAGCTCTTGATCACCATCGACGCCCTCAAGCGCGCCAGCGCGGGCTCGATCGTCGCGATCATCCCCTACTTCGGCTACGCCCGCCAAGACCGCAAGGTCAAGCCGCGCACGCCGATCTCGGCGAAGTTGGTCGCCGACTTGCTCGGCACCGCCGGCGCGAACCGGGTGCTCTCGGTCGACCTGCACGCCGGTCAGATCCAGGGCTTTTTCAACGTGCCCTTCGACCACCTGCTCGGCACGCCGGTCATCCGCCCCGCCTTGCGCGACGCGGGCCTCGGTGGCGAGGACACCGTCGTGGTCTCGCCGGACGCCGGTGGCACCGAGCGCGCGCGCAACTACGCGAAGTTCCTCGGCTGCAGCTTGGCCATCATCAACAAGCGCCGCGACCGGCCCAACCAGTCCGCCGTCACCCACCTGATCGGTGACGTCGCGGGCAAGAAGGCCATCTTGGTCGACGACATGATCGACACCGCGGGCACCTTGTGCAACGCGGCCCAGGCGGTCATGGACGCCGGCGCGACCAAGGTCTACGCGGCCGCCACCCACGGTGTCTTGTCCGGCCCCGCCATCGGGCGCCTCAACAACTCGGTGCTCGAGCGCGTGTGGGTCACGAACACCATCCCCCAAGCCGAGCGCGCCGCCGCCTGTGATCGCCTCACCGTTTTGAGCGTCGGCGACCTCGTCGGCGAAGCCATCAAGCGCATCCACCACGGAGATTCCATCTCGAGCCTATTCGACTGACTTACCTCGAGCGGCGGGTGACCCCGTCGACAACAAGGGCCGCGCGTCGGCGGCGAGTCGTGGGTCAACCGATGGTGGTTGACGCCGGCACCTACCCGACGGCGACAACCGCGACACCGAGTGTCGCGTCATCAGGAAGCAAAGCCATGAGCCAAGACATCGGCAACCTCACCGTTCAACTTCGCGAGCGACACGGCAAAGGCGTCGCCCGCAAACTCCGGGCCGCCGGTCGGATCCCCGGCGTCATCTACGGCGGAGGTCAAGACAACCTCCTCGTCAGCTTGAGCCCCCACGCCATGCGCAAGGCGATGGACCCGGAGCGCAAGCTCAACACCTACTGGCAGCTCGAGCTGACCGACGCCGATGGCAAGAGCCAAGGCAAAGTCTCGGCCGTCATCGCCGACTACCAGATGGACGCGCTGCGCGACGTCTTCATGCACGTCGACTTCATGCGGGTCGACCAAAACGAGAACATCACCACCAAGATCCCGGTGGAGTACAAGGGCCGCGCCAAGGGCGTCGTCCTCGGCGGCAAGCTCCGCACCCTTCGCCGTACGGTCAAGGTCGCGGCCAAGCCCCACGAGGTCCCGGTCAAGCTCGTCGTCGACGTCTCGAACATCGACGCCGGCGAGTCGCTGCGTTTGCGCGAGCTCTCGCTCGACAAGGCCGAGATCCTCGATCGTCCCGACACCGTGATGGCCCTCGTCGAGGCGCCCCGCGGCAAGAAGGACGAGGCGGCGCCCGAGGCCAAGGCCTAAGCCCCACCCGGATCGAACACGCCACGCATGAAGCAGACAGGCGGACACCCCGATGGCGGATACATCACCATGGCTACTCGTGGGGCTCGGAAATCCGGGCGCCAAGTACGCCGCGAACCGACACAACGTCGGCTTCATGGTGGTGGAGCGCTGGGTGGATCGTCACCTCTCCATGCCCGCGTGGCGCGACAAACACAAAGCCCGCGAGTGCTCGATCTCCTCCGGCGTGCCCGGCGGAGGTCGATGCGTCGCCCTCGAACCGCAGACCTTCATGAACCTCAGCGGTGAGAGTGTGGGCCCGGCGATGCGTTTTCACCGGGTCCCGGTGGAGCGCGTGATCGTCGTCCACGACGAGCTCGACTTCGAAGTCGGGCGCGTCGCCATCAAGCGCGGTGGCGGCCACGGCGGACACAACGGCCTGCGGGACATCATCCGCGTGGTCGGCTCGCCCAACTTCATTCGCGTGCGGGTCGGCATCGGTCGGCCCCGCCACGGCGAGGTCAGCCACTGGGTCCTCACGGACTTCACCGGCGACGACGCGATCGCCATCGACCCCGCCATCGTGCGGGCCGACGAGGCGGTCGACGCCATCATGGACAAAGGCGTCGCCGCGGCCATGAACGACATCAACACCCAGCCCAAGGCCGCCGAGGCCGCCGGCTGATCTCTTCGACTCCAACCCCTCCCCCCTCGAGCTCATCGAGAGCACAACGACATGGACAACCAAACCCTCCTCTATCTCGTGCCGGTCTGCGGCGTGGTGGCGTTGATCTACGCCTTCGTCACCGCCGGCTGGATCAACAAGCAAGATCAAGGCGACGCCCGCATGAAGGGCATCGCCGAGCACATCTACAAAGGCGCCATGGCCTTCTTGGCCGCCGAGTACAAAGTGCTCGCCATCTTCGTACTCGCCGTCGCCGGTGTGCTCGGAGCCCTGTACATGAACGACCCCGCCAGCTCGCCGCTGGTGGCCCTGAGCTTCGTGGTCGGCGCCGTCTGCTCCGGCCTCGCGGGCTTCTTCGGCATGAAGGTCGCCACGCGCGCCAACGTGCGCACCGCCGCCGAGGCGCGCACGGGCCTGCCCGGTGCCCTTCGCGTCGCCTTCCGCGGCGGCGCGGTCATGGGCATGAGCGTCGTGGGTCTCGCCCTCGTCGGCCTCGGCACCTTGTTCATCGTCTACGTCGGCATGTTCGGCATCGACACCGCCAGCCCCAACCAAGCCGACTTCAGCCGCGTCATCAACGTCCTGGCCGGCTTTTCGATGGGCGCTTCGAGCATCGCGCTCTTCGCCCGCGTGGGCGGCGGCATCTACACCAAGGCCGCCGACGTCGGCGCCGACTTGGTGGGCAAGGTCGAAGCAGGCATCCCCGAGGACCACTACCTCAACCCCGCCACCATCGCCGACAACGTCGGTGACAACGTGGGCGATGTCGCCGGCATGGGCGCCGACTTGTTCGAGTCCTACGTGGGCTCGATCCTCGGCGCCATGATCCTCGGCGCGGTCGCCGTCAGCGGCGGCTTCGAGGCGGCCATCATCCCGCTGATCATCGCGGGCGTCGGCATCCTCGTCTCGGTGGTCTTCACCTTCTTCGTCCGCGTCAAAGAGGGCGGCAACCCCCAGCACGCCCTCGACGGCGGAGCCTTCGGCGCGGCCGGCGTGATGCTGGTCCTGAGCTGGTTCATCATCGACTACTTCATCGGCTCGGCCGAAGCCGCGGGCCACGCCATCGAGCTCGAGGCGGGCACCAAGCTCGAGACCATGAACCTGATGATCGCCATGGCGGCGGGCCTCGTGTCCGGCGTCCTGATCGGTATCGTGACGGGCTTTTACTGCTCGAAGGGCAAGCGCCCGGTGAACAGCATCGTCGAGCAGTCGCAGACCGGCCCGGCGACCAACATCATCGCGGGCATCGGCGTGGGCTTCGAGTCCACGGCCATCCCGATCATCCTCATCTGCGGCGCCATCTTCGCCGCCAACCACTTCGCCGGTCTCTACGGCGTGGCCATCGCGGCCCTCGGCATGCTGAGCACCACGGGCATCCAGCTCGCGGTCGACGCCTACGGGCCGATCTCGGACAACGCGGGCGGCATCGCCGAGATGTCCGGTCTTCCTCCCGAAGTCCGCGAGCGCACCGACACCCTCGACGCGGTTGGCAACACCACCGCCGCGATCGGCAAGGGCTTCGCCATCGCCTCGGCCGCCCTGGCCGCCTTGTCGCTGTTCGCGGCCTTCCGCAAGCTGGCCTTCCCCAACGGCGACGAGATCGTGCTGAGCAACCCCGAGGTGCTCATCGGCGTGCTGCTCGGCGGCATGCTGCCCTTCTTGTTCTCGGCCATGGCCATGAAGGCCGTGGGCGACGCGGCGATGGACATGATCAACGAGGTTCGTCGTCAGTTCCGCGACATCCCCGTGCTCAAAGAGGCGCTGTTGCTCGTCAAGAAGGCCGAGGACGAGGACCGCAGCTTGACCGAAGAAGAAGAGAAGTCGGTCATGGCCGCGGGCGAGAAGACCGAGGTCGAGCGCTGTGTTGCGATCTCGACGCAGGCATCCATCAAGAAGATGGTCATGCCCGGCGTCCTCGCGCTCGTCGCCCCCGTCATCATGGGCTTTTGGACCCCGCACGCATTGGCCGGCCTCTTGGTCGGGACCCTCTGCTCGGGCGTGATGTTGGCCATCTTCATGTCCAACACCGGCGGCGCCTGGGACAACGCCAAAAAGCAGGTCGAGGACCAACCCCGCGACCACGCCAACAACACCGGCAAGGGCTCGGAGCGCCACAAGGCCTCCGTCATCGGCGACACCGTCGGCGACCCCTTCAAGGACACCGCCGGCCCCAGCTTGAACATCCTGATCAAGCTCATGACCATCGTCGCGGTGGTCATCGCCCCGCTCATCGCCATCTAGGCGAGCGCGGCGCGAGCCGAAAAAGAGGGCTCCGCTTCGGCGGGGCCCTTTTTGTTGTTTGGGGCTTGTGGGGACCGCGCCGCGCTCTCATCGCTACACTGCCGCGGCGCGCGACCTGCGATGATCGAATTCGTCACCGAGCTCGAACGAGTAGACCCGGACAGCTGGCTGCGCTTGCTCGAGCTGCGTCGTGCGATCGTGGAGCCGGGGGTGCGCAAGATGGAGCTCGAGATCGCGGAGGCGATCGAGGGCTTGTGTCCCCTCGTCGAGGCCGACGCGGGGGCGGTGGTGTTTACGGCGCGCACGGCCGAGGCCGGCGACGACATGCTCGAGGGATGGCGGCCGATCTGGTTTCACAATCCGGCCGTCGGTCGCCTGGGGCCTTGGTTGAACAAGGCCATTCGCGCCTTGCGTTGGGGCAAGAGCACCCGCTTGGCCTTCGAGTCGGCGGGGCTGCCCCGCGTCGGCTATGTCCACGAAGAGATGGCGCGGGCGGCCGGCGCGGACAAGAGCCACTTC
>JAUIJR010000298.1 GCA_030431075.1 Polyangia bacterium
GGTGCACACGAGGCCGTCGTCGCAGTCCGAGTCTTGGGTACAGCCGTCGCCATCGCCGTCGCCGTCTCCGTCTCCGTCGCCGTCGCCGTCGCCGTCTCCGTCTCCATCTCCGTCTCCATCTCCATCTCCATCTCCGTCGCCATCTCCATCGCCGTCGCCATCTCCATCGCCGACGCCATCTCCATCTCCATCTCCGTCGCCATCGCCATCGCCATCTCCATCGCCATCACCATCACCATCTCCATCGCCATCGCCATCGCCCGTCTCAGAGCTCGTCTCGCTCGTTTCCCCCGAGCTGCTCTCATCGGCGCTCGTCGCGGACTCGGTTGATGAACTCTCCGAAGCACTCCCGGTTTCGGCCGGGGTGTCGTCCGCACACGCGGAGGGGAGGGCGAGAATTGAGAAGAACGCGAGTGTTCGAAGAGAGCGCGACATGAGTGGTAGGCGCGCTCTCGCGCGGCAGGAAGAGAGTGTCTTTTCGACTGGGCCGATTACACAGTCCGCGCGATCGCGCGGTGAAATGTCGAGCGTGCGGAAGACACTCACACCCATGCGCATTTCCCGGCTCACCGCGACCGTTCTATTCGGCCTCTCTTTGTCCACCTTGCCCGCATGTGCGGACGACACGCCGAATGCCGAGGAGGGTAGCTCGGAGGAGTCGGGAAGTACTTCGGAGGCGTCGGAGAGCGAGAGCGAGGGGGAATCGACGGAAACGACCTCTGAGACCGGCGATGGAGATGGAGATGGCGACGGAGACGGGGACGGCGATGGAGATGGCGACGGCGATGGAGATGGCGACGGAGATGGCGACGGAGATGGAGATGGCGACGGCGATGGAGATGGCGACGGCGATGGAGATGGCGACGGAGATGGAGATGGCGACGGAGATGGAGATGGCGACGGAGACGGCGACGGAGACGGCGACGGAGACGGCGACGGAGACGGAGATGGGGACGGAGACGGAGATGGGGACGGAGACGGAGACGGAGATGGGGACGGAGACGGAGACGGAGACGGCGACGGCGACGGCGACGGCGACGGCGATGGAGACGGCGACGGCGACGGCGATGGAGACGGAGATGGCGACGGAGACGGCGACGGCGACGGCGATGGAGACGGAGATGGGGACGGAGACGGCGACGGAGACGGCGACGCGATCTGCGGAGACAGCAACATCGAGGGGGCCGAGCAGTGCGACGACGGCAACGCGAACGGCACGAACGGCTCCAACTGCTCCGTCGAATGCAACTTGATCGTCGAGTGCGGTGGGACCGCCTACCTGTGCGGCAACGGCCTCGACGACGACCTCGACGGCCTCGTCGATGGCCTCGATCCGGACTGCTTTGGCCCCTGCGACAACAACGAGGGCGGCTGGAAGGGCTTGTTGCCGGGGGAAAACGGCGACTGCGAGCTCGACTGCTACTTCGACGCGAACTCCGGTTCGGGCAATGACCAGTGCCGCTGGAGCCACGCTTGCGACCCCTTGAACCCGGGGATGCCGATGGACGCCAACTGCGAGTTCGAAGACGAAGACACCACCGGTCCGGGGGTGTGCGCCGGCGACGAGAATATCTCCGGGAGCTACAGCTGCCAGGAGCTCGACGGTCTCGCCGACGCCTGCGATCCCTCGACGCCCTCGGCCTCGCCCGAGCAGCCCACCGAGTGCTGGGACCCCGGGAGCACCGAGTCCGGCCAGAATATCTGCGGCGCCGTCACCCCGAACGGCTGTGACTGCTTTGGCTGCTGCGCCATCCCCGTCGGGACCTGCAGCAACAGCAACGAGTGCCTCTCGACCGACGGCGCACAAGGTGAGTGCGTGATCCCCAGCGGGGAGAGCGTCGGCAACTGCGTCTACACCGTGTTCTTGGGCTCGGCCGACACCGGCAACCCCGGTGACGTGGGCAGCTGCAACCTCGACTCCGTCACCGATCCCGGGGCCTGCCATCCCTGCACGCAGAACCAAGGCTGCTTGAACCCCTGCGAAGTCGACGAGTGCGAGCTGTGCTTCGGCCAGACGCCCGACGATCTGCCCCCGAGCTGCACCGGTACCAGCTGCGACGAGGGCCAAACCCCCTGCGACAGCATCAGCGACTGCCCGACGGACAACTACACCTGCCTGACCGGCTGCTGCGTGGCCGTCGACCTCTGATCCATATGAAACAACGCCCATCCATCCTCACACCGGTACTCGGACGAGCAGCCCTCGGGCTGCTCGCCTCGAGCCTGGTCTCGCTCACCGCTTGCAAGGACGACGACGACGACGACCCACCGGCCGCGACCGGTGAGGCCTGTGATCCCGAGGCGGAGAACGAAGAGGATGGGCGCGTGTGCGCCGAGGGGCTCACCTGCGATCCCTTGGCCGAAGGCGAGGGCTCCGTGTGCGGCACACCCCTCGAGCTGCGCGGCCAGGTCATCGACGCGCTCGAGGAGACCGGCATCGAAGGCGCACACGTCGTCGCCTTCGACAAGACCGCCGCGCCCATCAGCGACGTGGCGGTGACCGACGCCGACGGCAACTACAGCCTCTCGGTACCGGCCGCGCGCAACGACGACGGCAGCGTGGCCGCGGGCGTCATCTTCACGCTCTCGGCTTCGGCCGACGACTACCTCGCCTATCCGGGCGGCGTACGCCCGGCCTTTCCGGTGGACGCCAGCGAGCTGATGAACGAAAGCGGCGAGGGGGAGACCGGCGAGGAAGGCGGCGTGGACTTCGTCGAGAACGCCAGCACCACCATCGCCTTGATTCCCCTCGAGGGGGATGAGGGGGTGACCATCTCGGGCACGGTGAGCGGCGAAGTGGGCGCGGGCACGCTGGTCGTGGCCGAGGGCCTGGGCTCGCCCGCGCTCTCGACCGTCGCGGACCTCTCCGGCCACTACACCTTGTTCAACGTGCCCGCGGGCAGCGCCACCTTGCGCGGATACCGAGCCGGCCTGGCCGTCACGCCCGAGAGCGTCGAGGTCATGGCCGAAGACCTCGAGGTCGATCTCGACGCCAGCGAAGACGGTGGCGCGCGCGTCAGCGGCTCGGTCAGCATCGTCAACGCGCCGGGTGGATCGGCCACCTCGGTCGTCTTGGTGCCCGCCTCGGTCTTCGACGAGGTGCTCGAGCGGGGCTCGGTGCCCTTTGGCCTGCGGGCCCCGGGCGGTGGCGCCCAGCCCAACATCGGCGGCGCCTTCGAGATCCTCGAGGTCCCGGCCGGTACCTACAAGGTCTTGGCCGCCTTCGAGAACGACGGGCTCGTGCGCGATCCGGACGAGAGCATCGCCGGGACCGACATCGTCGAGATCACCGTCAACGCGGGTGAAGATCTCGACATCAGCGAGGGCTTCAAGGTCACCGAGGCTCTCGAGGTCGTCTCCCCCGGCGCCGAGGGGCCCGAAACGGTGAGCTCCGCGCCCACCCTCACGTGGGCCGACGACTCCTCCGAAGACGGCTACGAGCTGGTCGTCTACGACGCCCTCGGCAACTTGGTGTGGGAGCTGCTCGACGTGCCGCGGGTCACGGGCTCCGCCCATGTCGAGGTCCTCTACGAGGGCACCGCCCTCATACCGGGCATGTACTACCAGTTCCGCGCGACCTCCTGGAAAGACGGGCAGCCCGAGCCTTCCCGCATCTCGCGGACCGAGGACCTCAAAGGGATCTTCGTCTACGAAGGCCCCTAGGGTGCGTCTTCGGGCGCGGGCTTTGCTTCGCGCTTGGGCCCGATCCCGAACCAGAGCTGAAACTCGGCAGCCACGCCGAGCTCGAGCCCGCCGAGGCGCACGAGGGCCTCGGCGGCGTCGGGATCTTGGCCGTCGAAGATCCGCGGCGCGCCCCGGGGGTCGCCGAGTGAGCCGTGCACGCCGAGCTCGAGACGCGGGCCGACGCGAAAGGGCAGGGCGCCGCGATGTAGGTAGCCCGGGCTGCTGATGGCCGTCACGCCGAGTAGGGGCGGTCGACGCTCGACGCGTTGTCCCCCCGCGAAGAGATCTTCGTCGCTTTGGATGCTCCAGCCTTCGAGCTCGAGGCGGGCGACGTTGAGCCATTCGAAGGCGCCGCGCCGCCAGCGATGGCCGCCGCCGATCCCCCCGCGAAAACGTCGCGTGGGCAGGGGCGCGCCGCGGGCCGCGAAGGTGAAGGCGATCGAGAGGGTCCCGCCGCGCGGCCAGGCGATGTCGAGGCCCAGCTCGGCGTCGCCGAAGATCCCGCGGCCGATGTCGCCCGCCGGGGCGATGCCCACGATCATGCCGCCGGCCAAGCGCAGGCCCAGCTCGGTGCGTGGGCGCTCGGCATTGCCGTCGCCGTCGCCGTCGCCGTCGCCGTCGCCGTCGCCGTCGCCGTCGCCGTCGCCGTCGCCTTCGGGCTTCGTCTCCAAAAAGGGGCTGTCCTCGATGCGGTCATGGTCGACGCGACCTTCGAGGACTGCGCGCACCAAGGTCGCCAAGTCGGAGGCCACGCTGCGCTCTCCTTCTTCGCCGGGGTCGGGCAAGCTTCGGTCGTAGGCGCGGCCGTCGGTGAGGATCAAGGTGAGCTCGACGCGTCCCTCCTCCCGGCGCAGATCGACCAGCCCGGCCAGCTCTCCCTCTTCGAGGGGCTGTTGCGCCTCGCCGGGGTCGTGGATCGAGGTCTCGGGGAGGCGCAGTCGAAGGTGCTGCCCCAGCGCTTCCGCGTCGAAGTCCTCGTCGTCGGTGCGCAAGACCAACCAGGACAAGGTAGTGGTCGCCGGCGCGCTGGGCGCTTCGCCGCTGGCTTCGGGAGGGGCGGCGCGGCCGAGCCTCGGGCCGCCGAGGCAGGCCACGAAGAGCAGCGCCGCGACGGGGCCTGCGATGGGGACGCGAACAGGGACTAGGGGTCGAGCCACTCGCGGGCCCAGCGCGTCAAGGCGTCGACCAGTTGCCCGTAGACCACGGCGTTTTGCGTTGAAGTCAGCTCGATCCAACCCGAGGCGTCCGTTTCGAGATTGGTGACGTTGATGTTGGGGAACCAGTGGACGGGCCGGAGGCGTTCGGCCACGTCGATCTGGACCGCCGCATCGTACATCGTCGAGCCATTCCGTTCTGCCGTCAGCAGCAGGGGGTCGTCGACGCTCAGTCGCAGATCCCGGGTTGGGCCGCCGTCATCGGGGCGAAAGCGGCCCTCCAGGCGCAAGGCGAGTTCCCCCGCAGCTGCGGCCAAGGTGGTCGCCAGCGTGGCGTTGATGAGCCGGCTGCCGCTCGGGATGACCACTTGGGGCGGGGTCGGTCCGGGAGCGTTCACCGCGAGGGGCTCCAGCAGCCAGGGGCCTTGCACGTCGACCTCGAGTTGGTCGCCGTTCTCGGAGGCGAAAAGGTCGAGCATGCGCGCCCGCAGCACCGTGATCTCGATGGAGCCACCCGGGGCGTCGAAGATGACGCCGCCGCCATCACGTCGCCCCAGATCAAAGTCGGCGAAGCAAGCGCTCGCGCCGAGGCTGCTCAACGCGAGGAATCGTCGTCGGCTCAGGCTCACGGGGCGTCTTTGCCGTCGACGGCGGCGCGTGCCTCACGGGCGTGTGCGCCTTGGGGGTGTCGACGCAGGTAGTCGGACCAGCACTCGACCGCCGCATCGCCGGAGGCGCGTCGGCACAAGCGCGCGCGGGTGTCGTCGCTATAGCGGCCCATGGGGAAGCGCTCGAGGTAGCTCTTCCACAGGCGCTGGAGTCCGCGTTGATCCTTGCCTTGCTCGGCGATGCTGAACAAGTCGGCGTAGGCCAACTCGGCGCTGCGAGACCGCGGCGAGCGCTTGATGATCAGCTCGAAGAGCTCGGCCGCGCGCTCGAGGTCGCCACGGGCCCACGCTTGTTGGGCGCGGGCGTCGAGCTCGGACAAGCTGGCCGCATCGGCCGCCTTCGACTTGCGGGGGCGGGCCTTCTTCGCGGGCTTGGCCTCCGCGTCGTCCGAAGTCGTGTCCGCCTCGGATGGGTCGGCTTCATCGCCCGCATCTTCCGCAGCGTCCGCATCGCCCGCATCGTCCGCGGGCGCTCGTGCGTCCGGATCCTCCTCGGAATCCTCTTGGCCATCGGGCTCGGCACCCGAGTCCGTCCAGCCCGTCGTATCCGGCGCGACGGGGGCCAGTCGGCCGAGCGAGGCCCCGGTCGCGACGTAGGCCGCCTGCTCGGGGACGGCGACGGCGCTGCTGCTGCCGCCGCGGGTGATCCATTGGGCGGTGCCGGCCACCAAGAGCGCAGCCGCGGCCGCGCCCACGCCCCACCACAGCCAACGACGCTTGGCGGGCACCGGGGCCGGCGGAATGTCGAGCAGGCTGCGACGTGCGACGGCCTCGTCGAGGTGTCGGCGTGCGCCGACCAAAAATTCGGCCAAGGCCCCATCGGCGCCCGGATCGAGCGGGGGCAGGTCGTCGTCGCTGTCGTCGAACTCGACCGAGTCTCCGCTCCAGTTGGGGTCCACGGCGTCCGGGTCCATGGCGCGCGCGCGACTGAGCACGTCTTCGAGATCGAGACGCGGCTTCGAGGGCTTGGGCGGCTTGCGGGTCGTCATCCCTTTTTCCCTCCTTCGATCCATCCCAGCTCGGTGAGTCGCTGCGTCACGCGATGGCGGGCCCGGTGTGCGCGCACGGCCACGTTGCCGGCCGAGATACCGAGCTCCTTGGCCGCATCTTCCCCGCTGAGCTCGAGCAGGTCGCGCACGACGAAGGCCTCGCGCAGGTGCACGGGCAGCTCGTCGAGGACGGCGTAGAGCACCTCGGAGCGGACGCCGTCGAGGTAGCCGTGATGCAGCTGCTCTTTTTCGGTGTGCTCGACCGAGACGCGCGTGAGCGCGTCGCGCAGCCGGTGCTTGCGCTTGACCTTGCGCCAGTGCTCGCGGGCCACGTTGACGGTGATGCAGTTGATCCAGGTGCGGACCGCCGCGTCGCCGCGGTACTTCGAGAGGCTCACGAGCGCGCGGGCGAAGGTCTCTTGGGTGAGGTCCTCGGCGAGGTCT
>JAUIJR010000299.1 GCA_030431075.1 Polyangia bacterium
GCCCCGCTGCCCGGCGACCGTCGCGCTTCGCTCGTTCGGTCCGCTTTTCGGACCGAAAGGCTCGACCGCAGGCTGCCCTTCGCTCGTTCCGTCCGCTTTCCGGACCGAAACGCCCAGGCGCGGCCGGCGGACGCGGCGGGGGGCCGGCGGCCGGCGGCCGCGGCCTCCCGACGGCGGCGGTGGGCCTGCGGCCGTTGCGTCGCGCCGGCGGCCGCTTCACCAGGCCCAGACGGGCTCGTCTCGCCAGAGGATCCAGCGGCGGCATTCTCGGTTGGTGGAGTCGCCGATGTGGAGGGGCTGGCGCTCGCCGGTGTCGAGTTCGATCAGGTGGACGAAGCCGGCGGCGGTGCCGACCGCGAGCTGTCGGCCGTCGGGGAGCAGGTCCATGCTCTGGATCGTGGAGCCGATGTGGTGCTCCCAGCGAGGCTTGCCCTGAGGATCGAAGGCGCGCAGCCAGCCCCAGGCGTTGCCGACGATGGGACCGGCTTGGGTCCAGACGCTCGCGTAGATGCGGTCGCGGGTGTCGACGACGCGCAAGGCGGCGTGGGCCTCGTCGGGATCGAGGTCCAGGCCCTCGAGGGCGGCGGTCTCGGCGAGCACGCTGACCCCCGCGTAGAAGTTGCAGCTGTTGAGCCACAGTTGTTGGCCCTCTGGTGAGAAGCGAGCGTGGTGCGGCGACTCGCTCCCGACGGGGCCGAAGCGAGCGAGGCGCTGACCTTCGAGGGTCACGAGCTCGTGCTGCGAGCTTTGAGCGCCCACGAGCAGCGAGCGCCCGCCGGGATCGATCGCGGCGTGGAGCATGCGCAAGTCGAGGGCCAAGCTCGGCTCGCCGTCTTCGAGCACCCCTTCGAGGATCTCGGCGATGCCCTCTTTCGAGGGAAAGACGCGACGCACTCCGGCCCCGCTCGTCGAGAAGATGCCCTCGGGGGTCGAGACGATCGCGGCCGAGGCGTCGGGCAGGAGCTGCACCTCGATCGGGATGAGCTCCTCGGCCGCGGGGGCCTCGACCGTGGGGGGGATGCCTTCGTTGCCGCGCGGCCAGGGCCACGAGGCCACGACCGGACCTTGCCAGCCCTGATGCACATCGACGCGATCGGGGCGGGCCAGCGCGAAGTGGCTGCGGTCCGGTGTGCGGGCGACGGCCCAAACGCCCGCGAGCGTCTCGGCCGGGCGAGCGTCGGCGTGAAGCAGCCGACAGCCTCCGACTTGCCAACGGTCGCCGACGCTCACGACGAGGCGCTCGCCGTCGATGGCCACCACGCTGCGCAGCGACTGGCCCTGCAGCTCCATCATGGCGATGAAGGGGTGATGGTCGGCCCAAAAATGCTCGCGCAAGGCGGCCGCCTCCCCCGCTTCGTTCGCCTCGCGGACGACCTCGATCATGGCCGGGCCGAGCACCTCGCGCGGGTCTTCGGGCTCGCGGCCGGCCTTTTCGGCGCCGTAGAGCTTTGCCTTGCGCAGGTACTTGTTGACGGCGTCGGCGTACAACTGCGACGCCTGCGTCCAGACGCGCGAGAGCTCCGCGTGGGCTGACCAATCCACGGCCGGAGTCTATCGTGCGCAGGGGCGCCCTCGCCCGACGGTCTGCGAATCAGTTGCGGCGCGGGGGCAAGCCCATGCCCAAGCGGGGCGAGAGCGCCTCGAAGAGCTTGCGGGGGCGATTGACCTCGACCGCCTGCGAGGGCCGGCGCGCCAACCAGCCGCATGCGCCCTCGAGGGAGGCGAAGCTGCGCGTGGGCCAAGCGCCGGCGTCGGCGAACTGGGCGATCCACTCGCGCAAGACCGGCGACGAAAAGGCGACGCCGGTGACCACGAAGGCCCCCGCCAGCAAGCGCGCGCCGATCCGCTCCAAGAACACTTCGGTCGCAACCGCGAGCTCATGGTCCGTCTCGGGGTGGCCGTCGAGGGTCAGGACCCAGAGCATCGACACCGGGCCCTTGTTCGCCGCCAGCCGCCGCTCGACATGGCCCGCGACCTCTTCGAGCAAGCGGGCATCCGGCGCCCGATTCGACCGACAGACGACCATCGGCCCGCACACTGCGATGAGCCGCGCGTCGCTCTCCTCGACGACCTGGGCGAGCAGGTGCGCGCCGGTCTCCAGCGGAGACTTGATGGGCTGCGGACTCAGTGACATGGCCTACGAACAATGCAGCGCGCGCGACTCGCGTGCGCGATTTCATCGTACCGTAGCGCGGGCTACGCGAAAGCCCCTAGCCGGTCCAAAGACCAGGTGGGGGCTTTTTCTGCAAAGCGAAGCGCGTTCGGCGCAACGCCCTCGCCACGACAGCCCTAGCTGTAGGTCGCCTCTTCGGCCGTCTTGCGCATGTTCACGGTCACCAGCTTGGACACGCCGCGCTGCTGCATCGTGACGCCGTAGAGGCGGTCGGCGATCTCCATCGTCCGCTTGTTGTGCGTGATGATGATGAACTGCGTGCCGTCCGAGAGCTCGCGGACCATGTCGCAAAAGCGACCGACGTTCGCTTCGTCGAGCGGCGCATCGACCTCGTCGAGCAAGCAAAAGGGGCTCGGCTTGATCAAGAAGATGCCGAAGATCAGCGAGACGGCCGTCAGGGCCTTCTCGCCGCCCGAGAGCAGCTCGAGGCTCTGAATCTTCTTGCCCGGAGGCTGGGCCATGATCTCGACGCCGGTGTTGAGCAGGTCGTCGGGCTCGGTCATCACCAGCTCGGCCCGGCCGCCGTTGAACAGGCGCGGGAAGAGCTTTTTGAACATCTCGTTGACCTGCACGAAGGTCTCGGCGAAGCGCACCTTCGTGGTCTCGTTGATGCGGTCGATGGCCTCTTGCAGCTGGGTGACGGCCGACTCGAGGTCGTCGCGCTGACCCGTGAGGTACTCGTAGCGCGTCGAGACCTCTTCGTACTCGGTGATGGCGGTCAAGTTGACCTCGCCCATGCGCGAGATGAGGCGCTTGAGCTCCTTGGCCCGCTTGTGCTGCTCGGGTCCGGCCACCGGGCGGTGGTGGAACTCGCTGACGACGAAACGCAGCTCGTCGTCGAAGCGGTCGCGCACGTCGTTGACCAGGTGGCTGCGCTCGAGCTGAAGCTCGCGCAAGCCGAGTTCGACCTCGGAAAAGCGCTCGCGCTCGACTTCGAGTTGCTGACGCAAGTTGCGAACGCTCAGGTCCAGCTCGTCGACGCCGACCTTGGCCGCGTCGTAGCGCTCGCGCGCGTCGTGCTTGGCGGCCGTCGCCTCTTTGTGGTTCTCGAGCAGCTCGGCGTGCTCGCCGGCGGCGCGCTCGATCTCGGCGTTGAGCTCGGCGACGCGGGCCTCTTGCTCGGAGGCCGCCTCGTCGAGACGACGCACCCGGTCGCGCTCGCTCGAGAGCTGACGCTCGATGCGATGACGGGTCTGCTCGAGGGCGGCCGACTCTTGCTGCCAGCGGGCGAAGGCCACCTTGGCCTCGGTCAGCGCGGACGATGCGGACTCGCGCTGGCCCTCGAGCTCGGTGATGCGCGCTTCGAGGGTCTGTGCGGCCTCGGCCAGCTGCGGAAGCTCGGCGCTCGCGGCCTCGAGCTTGCCTTCGAGGGCGGCGAGCTCGCTGCGTCGCGTCTCCACCTGGCTGGCGATCGTGGCGCGTTGGGTCTCGAGCTGCGTGTGCTCGTTGCGCGTGCGCTCCAGGCCCTCGCGGGCGGCGTCGCGGCTTTGGGCCGCAGCCAGGCGGGCCTTTTCGGCCTCGAGCACTTCGCTTTCACTGGTCTCGCGGGCGCGCTCGAGCTCTTCGACACGCTCGGCCGCCGCTTGCTGCTTGGCGCGCACGCGACGGAAGTCCTCTTCGAGCTGCGCGACGATCTCTTGCAGCTCACGAATCTCGCGCTTTTGCTGGAGCAGCGCCGAGTCGACCGCGTCGGGGGCACCACCCACGACCACGCCCGAGGGCTCGATGCGATCGCCTTCGAGGGTGACCAGGGTGTCTTCGCCATCGCGCGCGCCCGACTGCCAAAGCTCGAGGGCCCGGGCCAAGCTGTCGACGACGACGGCGCGACCGAGCAAGGTGCCGGCGAGGCCGCGCATCGGACCGTCGACCTCGACGAGCTCGGCGAGTTCACCGAGCACGCCGGGTTGACCGATCAGCGGGCTTTGGCCGCGCTTGGCCTCGGGGCTCTGATCTTCGACGGCGATGCCGCCACCGCTGCCCGCGTTGGGATCCGCCCAGCCGAGGAGCTGTCCTTCGGCGGGTTTCGACGCCCCCGAAGCCCCCGCCGAAGCGCGCGGGCCACTGGCCGGCAAGAAGGTCGTACGGCCCTCTTTGAGGCCCTTGAGCAGCTGCACGCCCGAAGCGCCGGTGCTCGGCGCATCGACGACCACGCCTTGCAGACGGTCGCCGAGGACGGCCGAGACCGCGGCCTCGAAGCGCTCGGGCGCGTGCACGAAGTCGGCCATGATGCCGTGCACTTCGGGCTTTTGGGCGGCCACGCCCCCGCCGAGCTCCATCTGTAGCTCGGCGAGTTTCTCGCGGTGCTCCATCACCACCTGCACGCCGCTTTGGCAGCCGCGGTAGCGCTGCTGAATCTCCTCGAGGGACTGCAGGCGCGAGCGGGCGCGCAGCAGCTCTTTGCGGGCGGTCTCGACCTCGACGTCGGCGCTTTGTTGGGCGTCGCGGGCGCTCGCCCGTTGGGCGTCGAGCTCGGCCCGACGGCGGCGCTGCCCGTCCAAGGCGGCGTCGGCCTGGGCGAAGACCTCTTCGGCCGCGCTGGCCTTGCGTGTGTACTCGTCGACCTCGGCCGCGAGGCCCTCGACGCGCGAGGACAGGGCCTCGAGTCGGCTGCTCGCATCTTCGGCGCCTTCGATCAGCGCTTGGCGGCGCGCGGACATCGAGGCGCTCTCGGACTCGAGGCGAGCGTGGGCGCGTCGCGCCTCGGCTTGGGCCTCGGTGGCTTGGCGCAGCTCGCTGGCGATGCGCTCGTACTCGACGCCCGCGGCCTCGGCTCGGGCGCGCTCGGAACCTTCGTCGCCGTCGCTGACCAGTCCGGCCGCACGCTCGGCGACTCCGGCGAGTTCCTCTTCCAAGGTGGCCACGCCGCGCTCGACGGTGCGGGCCTCGGTGCGACTTTGCTCGGCGCTGCGGACGAGGCCTTCGCTTTCTTGGCGCTTGAAGCGACGGTCCTGCTCGATGAGCTGGATGCGGTTTTCGAGGTCGTAGACCCGCTGCTGGGCCGTTTGGAGCTGGGCTTCGAACTCGGTGAGCTCGATTCGGCTCGCTTCGATCTTCGCCTCGCGCGCGCTGCTCTCGGCCCGCAGGGCGCTGAGCTGCTCGTCGAGATCGCGGTGACGCTCACGCAAGACGGCGCCGGTGGTCTCGAGCTCGAGGTACTTGTGCGAGGCCGTCCACAACTCGAGGTCGCGCAGCTCGTCACGGTAGGCCTTGTAGCGCTCGGCCTTTTGGGCCTGCCGACGCAGCCGACCGAGTCGCTCTTCGAGCTCGCCGATGACGTCGGTGACGCGCAGGAGGTTTTGCCGCGTCTGATCGATCTTGCGCTCGGCTGCGGCCTTTTGGGCCTTGAAGCGCGTGATGCCGGCGGCTTCGTCGAGGATGTGACGGCGCGCCTCGGGCTTGGAGGTGACGATCTGCGAGACCCGCCCCTGCTCGATGATCGAGTAGCCCTTGGTGCCGACGCCCGTGCCCATCAACATCTCGTTGATGTCGCGCAAGCGACACGGCACCTTGTTGACCAGGTACTCGCTGGTCCCGTCGCGGTACAGGCGGCGCGAGACGGCGATCTCGGGGTAGCTGGCGTAGGGCGGCGCGAGGTCGCCCTCGTTTTCGAAGGTGATGGTGACCTCGGCCGAGCCGGCCGGACCGCGGGTCGACGAACCGGCGAAGATGACGTCGGTCATCCCCTGTCCGCGCAGGTGCTTGGCCCGCTGCTCGCCGAGACACCAGCGCATGGCGTCGACGATGTTGGACTTACCGCAGCCGTTGGGGCCGATGACCCCGGTGACCCGCTCGTCGAGGACGAACACTTCGCGGTCGGCAAAGGACTTGAAGCCGACGACTTCGATCTTCTTGATGCGCATGGCGAAAGACGCAGCGTCCCCTCGAAATGGGGCGCCAAATGCCCATAGCACCCGGTAAGCGCCCAGATAAAGGCCCGCGAGGGCCGCAAGGAGCTCGCTTCGGCCCGCGAGGGGCTGTGGACGAAGTTTGGCCCTCCCATCGAATTTTGGGGCCCACGGTGCCCTAGGTGCGCACCTGGCGACCTCGAGGGCCGACCCGCCGCGCCCCCGCCTCGGCACCTCGCGGCGGGTGTTCAGGTGGCGAAGAACGGAGATCTACCCCGCTTTGGAGGCGATCTCTCGCCCCCGGCCAGCAGCCGCTCGCCCCGCGTTGACGCTGCTTCGCCCAGCTGGCCTACTCCGCCCGCCTCGCGCCATGCCGGACATCGGGATCATCATTCTCATCGCCCTGGTCGCCGTCGGCGGCCTCGCCTTCGCCCTTCGCGGTCGCCAAAAGGCGATCGAAACGCCGCAAAAAGCGCCGCTTCCGGAGGCGAAGCCGGAAACGAAGCCGGAGCCGGAACCGGAATCCAAGCCGGAGCCGGAGCCGGAAGCCGAGCCTGAGCCTGAAGCCGAGCCTGAGCCTGAGCCTGAGCCTGAGCCTGAGCCTGAAGCAGCGCCTGAGCCAGAAGCAGCGCCTGAGCCTGAGGCCGAGCCTGAGCCGGAACCAGAGCCCGAAGCCAAAGCCCCCACCTTCGCGCCACCCACCTTCAAGGCGCCCTCGCTCCCCAAGCTCGAGCTCCCCAAGGCCGAGGCCCCGGCGCTCGAAGTTCCGGCCCCCTCGGCGCCCGCCGTCGAGACGCCCAAGCCCGAGCTTCGGGTTCAAGCGCCGAAGCTCGAGGTCAAAGCCCCCACCCTCGAGGTCCCGGAAGTCGAGGTCCCCACCCCGACGGCCCCCGTCGCGCAGCCGGTCGACAAGC
>JAUIJR010000300.1 GCA_030431075.1 Polyangia bacterium
CGTCTCCGTCTCCATCTCCGTCTCCGTCTCCATCGCCATCTCCATCTCCATCGCCGTCCCCGTCGCCATCGCCATCGCCATCGCCATCTCCATCTCCATCTCCATCGCCATCGCCGTCGCCGTCGCCGTCGCCGTCGCCATCGCCGTCTCCGTCTCCATCTCCATCGCCATCGCCGTCGCCGTCGCCATCGCCATCGCCGTCGCCGTCGCCATCGCCATCGCCATCGCCGTCCCCATCCCCATCGCCATCGCCGTCCCCATCGCCATCGCCATCTCCGTCTCCGTCGCCATCGCCATCTCCATCTCCGTCGCCATCTCCATCCCCGTCTCCATCGCCGTCTCCATCTCCGTCGCCGTCGCCATCTCCATCGCCGTCGCCATCTCCATCGCCATCGCCCGTTGTCGTTTCGGAACTCTCCGTCTCCGAGGTCGAGCTTTCGCTCGATGACTCACCGCTCACCTCCGTGCCGCTCTCGTCCTCGGTCGAATCCGCGCTCGAATCGTCGCTGCAGCCGCCCAGTGCTGGCGCAACGAGGCCCAAAGCGAGACAAAGGGCAGGCAGGCGCGAATTCGCAGGAGAACGAAGGTGGTCCATCCCCTGAGCCTGCCGACTTCTCGATGGCAATTCCATGGCCATGATCTGGCATAGTATGGTCACCTTGTGGCCATCAAGAGCGACACCGCAGAGAGCCTCGACATCGGTGCCCTCCGCTTGCTCGCCTTGGTCGAGCGCGAGGGCTCGATCTTGGGCGCGGCCCGCCTGGCCGCGCTCTCGCGGGCGACCGTGCGTCGAAAGCTCGAAGGGCTGCAGGCGGAGGTGGGCGTCCCACTGTTCGACAAGAGCCGCGCGGGCGTGCAGCTCACCGAAGCCGGGCGTCTGCTGAGTCGCCGGGCCTCCGAGCTACTCGCCGAGCTGGACCTGGTCGTCGACTCGGCGCGCGAGGTGGCCTTGGCGCCGCCCCGGCCTCTTTCACTGACGATTCCGCTGGGCCTCCAACCGCACAGCCTGGGTCTCGTCACGCGCGTACTGCAAAGCATGTGGCCGGGTACCTGCGTTCACTTCCACGCGCGCGCCCAGGTTCGACCCGATCTCGCCGCACCGACCGATCTCTATCTGAGCTTGGCCGATGAGATCCCCCCCGGCCCTTTCGAGGTGATCGAACTGCCCGAGGTGGAGGTGTGCTTGTTTGCGTCGGCCGCCTATCTCCAAGCCCACGCCCCCATCACCTCGGTGAGTGACCTCGCGCCTCATCCCCTGGTGATGTGGAGTGGCCCCGAGGACCAAGCGCCGACGGCACTTCCCCTGCGGGCCGGTGGTGAACTGCCAGTCGCCCCCACCTTGGTCAGCAACGACGTGCACGCGATCCATGAACTCGCCGAGGCCGGCTTCGGTATCGGATACGCCGGGCATCACGACCTCCCCGGGGCTCCGCCGTCGACACTGCAGCGGGTCTTGCCCGAGCGGGTCGGCCAATCACTGCGACCCAAGGTGTTGATCACACGTGGCGTCGCCGAGTCGCCACGCATCCGGCACTTGGTCGAGACCATCCGGAGATTGGTTGCGGAGCCCCAACGCTGAGCGCCCCCCACACCACGCTCAGGGAAACTGGACACCCGCCGTAAACCACAGCGCGCGACCCGGGAGCGGATAGCCGATGAAGTCCGTGACGGGCAACGGCACGGCCGCGCCGTCGCCGATGGGCGGTGTCCACGCGACACGGCGCTGGTTCAGCAGGTTGCGCACCTCGAAGGCCAGGTCGACGCGCTTCGAGATCTGAAGCTGCGCGCCTGCGCCCAACAAGCGACGCGGCGGCAACTCCAAGCGTCCGCTCGGATCCAAAAAATTCTGCGCGATGTAGTCGTAGCGCGCAAAGACGCGCGGCTCCCAGCTCCGTGCCTGGCCGTCGTGCAGCACCGCCCCCACGCTCACCCGCCCCGAGGCCTCGTGCCGCGGCCGCCCCGGCAGGGCTTGGCCGTGCTGCGAGCTCGCACGGCTGAGGTTCATGCTGTCGACGAAGGTGTAGTTCGCCTGCGCGATCACCCAGCGCCCCGGGGTGACCACTTGCGCGCTGGCCTCGGCCCCCAAGACCCGGGCGCCTTCGAGGTTCTCGGGCCGCACGATCGAGCCGGCTTGCACCCAGGCGATCAGGTCGCGGCTGAACACCGCGAAGACCCCCGTTTGCGCGTAGACCCCCCAGCGCCGCGTGGCGCGTCGCCCAAACTCTCGATCCAAGACCAAGCCCGCGTCGATCGACTGCCCCTGCTCGGGTCGCAGCGACTCGCGCCCGCGGGCGAAGCCCTGATCGCCAAAGAGCTCGAGCAAGCTCGGCGCGCGAAAGTAGCGGCCGCCGCTCAGGCGCAAGCTCAGCCCCTCGACCAAGCGCGCCCGAAAGCCGAAGCGTGGGCTCACGGCCAGCTGTGTGCTGTCTCGGCCCGCCTCGTCGAACTCGCCCTCGCCCGCCGGCACCGCGAAGCGGTTGTGCAAGAGGTCCACCCGCAGCACGGGCAGCAGCTGCACGCGGCCGTCGGCCAAGAACTGCTCGAGGCTCAAGGAGGTCCCCAGCTGCGTGCGCCCGCGCTCGCTGTCCCCGCTGCGGTTGCCCTCGGCGCTCGCACGCTCGTCGATCTGTACCCGCCCCTCTCGCCAGTCGGCTTGCAGTCCCAAAAAGGCGCCACGCCACAAAGGCAAACGCATCGAGGGGGCGAGGTAGGTGTCCAAGGTGCGCGTGCGCTGGTCGTCGATCCCCACGCCGAGCTCACCTTCGGGATCACCAAAGACACGCTGCGACCAACCCAAAGAGCCCACCCAGTCCAGGCGCCCCCCGGGCGCCCAAAAGCTGCGCCGCGAGACCCGAAAAAAGCTGCGCGTCGAGCCCAGCTCGCTGCTGGCTTCGCGGGCTTGGGCGGCCGCGGGACCCGGAACTCCGGCCTCGCGGAACCACCCGAACTGCTGCACCGACCAGCGCCAACGCGAGCTCTCGCCGTCGAGTCGCAGCTGGGCGGCCAGGCGATCGTAGTCGTTGCCCAAGCGGCGACGCGTCGCGTCGTCGCCTCGAAAGTCCGGCGTGCCCCCGTTGTCGAAATAAAAAAAATCGCCCGCGGAGCCGGCGTAGCCCACACGCGCGGCGAAGGAGAGGCCCGGTCGCAAAGGTCCGGCCACGCTCGCGCCGAGTTCACGCGAGGCGAAGCTTCCAAAGCCCATGCGCGCCCGCCCTCGCCAGCTCTCGACCACGCCGCCACCCGACACGTCGACGACCCCGCCGATCGCCGCCGCCCCGTAGCCCGGCGGGATGAAGCCCCGGTAGATCGACACGCGCTCGAGGCCGTCGAGGGGGATGGCCGAGAGATCGGTGAAGCCCGTCGACATGTCGCCGAGAGGGACGCCTTCGTAAAAGACCTGGACCTGCTGCGAGCTCGAGCCGCGGATCGACAAGGCCGCGAACTGCCCGAGTCCGCCCAAGCTGCGCACGGTGGTCGCCGGTGCGCGGGCCAAGACCTCGGGCAGACCGTCGCTCGGCCGCGCGCCCGCCTCGTGCTCGAGCTCGATCACCGTGCTCAGCCCGGGGCTTCGTGCGTCGGCTTGGCGCTGCCCGGCGAGACCGTCCTCGTCTTCGTCACCTTGCTCGACGACCGTTCGCATCGAGCTGGGCGTCTCGCCCTCGGGCGCCTCTCCTGCCTCGGCCGGGGCGGGTCCGCCGGCGAGTGAGAAGAGAAAGAGGGCGCCGATGCGCATGGTCCGGGACTCTACCCGCGCGCCGGCGGCTGCGTCTTGGCCAGCGTCCGGCTACGGATCCGCGCCTCGATCGAGAACACGGCCAAGGCGAGCCAGATCGCAACGAAGGCGCCCAGTCGGCGCGGATCGAGGGGCTCGCCGTAGACCCAGACCGCGAGCATGAACTGCCCCGTGGGAGCCAGGTACTGCAAAAATCCGAGCAAGCTCAAGGAGATCCGCTTGGCGGCCGCGCCAAATGCGATCAGCGGCAGCGCCGTGATCACCCCCGTGCCCAACAACAAGATCGTCGTGCGCGCGTCGACGCCCAAGTGTCCCTCGCCACCGAGCTCCCAGCTGAAGATCGCCACCAGGCAAAAGGGCGTGAGCAGCAGCGCCTCGGCCGTCACCCCGACCATCGAGGGGACCGAGCTCACCTTGCGCACGAGTCCGTACAGGCCAAAGCTCGCGGCCAAGGCAGCGCTGATCCAAAGCCCCTCGCGCGCGCCCGTGGCCATGATGCCGATCCCCACCGCCGCGAGCGCGACGGCGAGCCACTGCCCGCGCCGCAAGCGCTCGCGCAAGACGAGCATCCCCAACAAGACGCTGACCAGCGGGTTGATGAAGTAGCCCAAGCTGGCCTGCAAGATCATCCGCTGCTCGATGGCGTAGACGAAGCAAAACCAGTTGACGGCGATCAAGACGGCCGAGGCCACGATGGCCCGGCGTTGACGCGGCCGGCCGAGGGCCAAAAAGACCTCGCGGTGAAGGCCCGCGCGCCAGGCCAAGAAAAAGTAGAAGAGCAAGGCCCAGGTGATCCGGTGGGCCAGCTGGGCGGGGGCCGGCACGTGCCCAAGCTGCTTCCAGTACAGCGGGAACAGACCCCACATGCCGTAGGCAGCGAGGGCGTACAGGACGCCGCGACGGGTCTCCGTCTGCGACACGGGCCGGAGGGTATACGAGGCTCCGCGGCGCCGCCTTCGCTTTTGCTTGCCGGGGCTCGACCGCTGGCGTAGCGTCCTCATGTCGCGGGTCGACTTCGGTCGACACCAGGGAAGCCGGTGAGAACCCGGCACTGCCCCGCAGCGGTAAGTGGGAACGAAGCGCGCACGAAGGCACCCGAATCGATCGGGCAAGCCGCACGCCGAGGCCCGGGCCCCCAGCCCCCAGCCCACGAGTCCGAATACCTGACGCGATCGCACCGCCCCCAACCACGACATGCGGTGTGCACGCCTCAGCCTCGAGGGAGGACGCGTGGGTGTTTCGTCGGCCGACGAGCGCTCGCGCACCGCTGGAGCGCGATCATGCCGGACACGAACACCCCCCACCCCCACTTTCGCGGACGCCGCTTTGGCGCCCACGCCCTGACCACCTTCTGCCTGACGCTCGGCTTGGCCTGCGGACCGGGCGCGAGCCCCGGCCCCGGCACCCAGTCCGAGGGCCACCGCGATCTCTCGCGCTTGTTGGTCTTGAGCACGACCGACTTCGCCACCGGATCGATCGGCAGCCTCAACTTGGACACCTTGCATTTTGCGGAGCACACCAGCAGCTCCTCGGATGCGCGGGTCTTCGCCATCGACGACCGGGTCTACGCGCTGCATCGCTTCGGCTTCGACTACCTCGAGGTGCTCGAGCCGGCGGCCGACTGGACCCGCGTCGCGCAGATCCCCTTGGACCGGCCCGGGGCCCTGTCCACCAACGCCCAGTCACTGACCCGCGGCGCCGACGGCCTCTTGTACATCTGCAGCTACGGAAGCCCCGAGCTCTTGGTGGTCGACCCCGACGCAGGTCCGGCCGAGGCGATCGTCGACGCCATCGAGCTCTCCGAGTTCGCGGACGCCGACGGCCTGACCGAGGCGAGCCTGGTCTTCGACCACGCCGGCGGCCTGGGGGTGGTGATCCAACGCCTGGACCAACACGACACCTACGCGCGCGTGGGTCCCGATGTGCTCGTCTTCGTCGACGAGCTCGCGCGCACCGTCGTCGATGTGGACCCTTCGACGCCCGCGCTCGACGCCCTCGAATTGCCCGGCGAGCGCACGCGCCAGCACCGGCCCGACCCTCGCGACGCCGAGGCCGCGTACCTGCTCGCCAACGGCCTGATGCGCGTGGACCTGGCCGAGCGCGAAGTGCATTGGGTGTCGAGCCCCGAGCGTTTCGCCGAGGTCGGTCTGCTCGATCCCCTGCAGCCCCAAGCCTTCGACCTGGATGCCTCTGGTGCGCGGGCTTTCGTCGCCGCTTACGACGCAGGCTGGGAGCGCGTCGACGTCTACCGCCTCGAGCTCGAAAGCGAAGGCAGCGAGAGCACGCCCGTCCGCATCATCTCGGGGCTCGACTCGGTCGACCGCAGCTTGGAGATCGTCGACGACCAGATCTGGTTCGCCGACACCCGCTTGGGCGGAGAGGGCCTGCGCGCCTTCGACCTGCAAGGCAATCTCATCGAGGGCCCCATCTTCACCGGCCTGCCGCCCTACAGTTTGGGCGCGCGGCCCTGAGCCTCGGTCGCACGCAGAAGAGCCCCGCCGCAGCGGGGCCCTTGGCTCAGTTTTGCGGCCGGCTCAGCGGTCCGAGAACACCAGCGTCCACTCGGTGGAGCCGGCGTTCGAGATGGCGATGTCGGGCTTGCCATCGCCGTTGATGTCGCCGGCCGCGATGCCGCTGGGGGCGATACCGGTCGCGCCACTGGTGGATGCAGCGAATTCGCAAGGCGTACCCGTGCTGAGGAACACCTCCCAGCCAGTCGATTTGTAGATGACGGCGAGATCCACGTTCCCGTCGAGATCGAAATCGGCAGCGACGGCGTCTTGGACCTCATCGGAGGCAGTCGTCGTCACGCCCGCGCCGAACTCTCCGGTGTCGAAGGTGTAACAGACGATGTCCGTTCCCTCTCCGGGCATGGCCACGATGTCGTCGCCGACCTCGCCGCCAAAGTTGTCCACCAAGAGCGTCGAAGCGTACGCGGGGAGTGTCACCGAGTCGGTGAAGTTCGGGGAAGATACGTTCGGCAGCGAAATCTCAGTCACGTGAAGGGTCTCGTCGTCGACGTAGAGGAACTCGGGATTGTCGTCCTCGTCGAAGGTCCCCATCGCCACGACGCGGCCCGTCCCGGACTCCCCAAAGGTCGTGTCCTGGCCTTCCCCGTCGTAGTAGTACAAGGTGCTGAGGTCAGCCGAAAGATCGGCGTTAACCAGGTAGACCTCCAGGGCGCCG
>JAUIJR010000301.1 GCA_030431075.1 Polyangia bacterium
CCTCGGCGGTGGCGAGCTCGCCGACCAAGAAGCGGACGCGTCGCAGCACGACGTCGTAGTTGCGCTGGTAAAGGTGGTCCCAGGCGGCGCGATCCCCCTCGCGCGCACCTTCGATCCAAGCCGAGAAATCTTCGTGCTCCAAAGGCGCGGCCGCAGCCAAGGCCAGGGCTGGAGCTCCCGGGCCTTGGCGCAAAGCGCGCTCATCGTCGGTCGAAGTGGACATGGATCCGGACCGCTCACTTGGAAACGCGAGCCGGGGATCCATTACAGCGCGTCGCCCTCAAACGACCTCCTCATGGTAGGGGAGCCGGAACGCCGAAGGAAAGTCGAGCGGGAGACTCGACAGAAACTCGAGGCGGCCTTCGCTCGTCGCTGGCCCGCGGTCAACGCGGGCCAATGGCCCCAGATGTGGCCCTATCTGGCCGAATTCCGCATTCTAGCTCCGGGCGCGAGGGGCGGTGGCGTGATAGCTTGGGCCCATGCTCGAGCGAAGCATCCTCTCCCTTTGCGCCTTTGCCCTGCTCGCCGCCCCCGGCTGCGTGGTCAAGGTCAACAACGGTTCCACCAGCCCCGACGGCGACACCAAGCCCAACGGCGCCGAGTCCACCGAGAAGGTGGCCGGCGACGACGCCGACGCCGACGCCGACACCGAGTCCATGAGCAAAGAGGACGCGATGCGTCCCGCCGAGGACGAAGCCGGCGGCGAAGAGGACGCGACGAGCAAAGAGGATTCGATGCGCCCGGCCGAAGGCGAAGGCGAAGGCGAGGACCAAGCCGACCGCCCCATCTGATCCCGAGTGAGGGCGCGCCTTCGCCCGGGCGCACCACACCCGCGAGACGGCGGCCCCATGGGTCGCCGTCTTTTCTTTTGCACGCTGCCTAGTCCTCGGACTCTCGCGCCTCGCGACGCGTCAAGGCGCGGTAGGCCGCGCTCGCCAGCAGGGGATCCTCGCTGCCCAGGGCCTCGGTGAGCGCCGCCCGCTCCGCGGCCTCCAGCGGCGCCACTCGATTGCCGAGGGCGATGACGGCGTTGCGCCGCAAAGCCCGTCGGTTGATCCGATTGAGCGGCGTGTGCTTCACGAAGCCGCGGTGCTGGTTGTTCCCGATCGTGGCGAGGCGAGGCAGGTCCGCGTCACGCGGGCGCCCCGGGGGCTTGGGCAGCCAGCTCGCCGCGCCCACCCGTGACTCGCGGCTGCGCCCTTGGTTGTAGGGGCAGACCTCTTGGCAACGATCGCAGCCGGCCACGCGCTCGCCGATCCCGGCTTCGAGCTCGGGCTCGATCTCGCCGCGATGTTCGATGGTGAGATAGGAGATGCAGCGGCGCGGGTCCAGCTGACCCGGGGCGAGAAAGGCCGAAGTCGGGCACGCGTCCAGACACGCGGTGCAGCTGCCACACGCCGCCCAAGGGGCAGCGCCCTCGGCGTGCGCATCGGGGTCTCGCGCCCAGGCCGGCGCCGCGTCGGGGCCCTCATAGCGCGCGCTCATCAACAAGCCCGAGATCATGACCTGCGAGCCGAGGCCGGGGTGAATGAGCATGCCGTTCTTGCCCAAAAATCCGAGCCCACCGAGTACGGCCACGGCGCGCTCGAGGATCGGTTTGCTGTCCACGCAGACCAGGGTCTCGACCCCCGGGAGCATCGCTTCGATCGTGGGCACCAAGGCGAGCCAGCGGCGGTGAAGCTCGGTGTGGTAGTCGGCGAACTGGGCGTAGCGGGCGATCGGCCCCGCCTCCCCGCCATGGGGCGCGAGCGCGACCAAGACGCTTTGGGCGCCGGGCAGCATCTCGCGCGGGTCTTTGCGGACCTCCCGCGTCCGCGCCATGAACTCCATCTCGCCGTGCAAGCCGGCGTCGAGATGCGCGTCGAGGGCCCGGCGTGCGGCCGCGAAGCCCGGGTGCGCCAAGTCGACGGCGGCCAAGCGTTCGAGCCCGAGCTCGGTCGCCCGCGCCGCGAAGGCCTCGAGCTGCGCCGCGCCGAAGCTCGGGCTGCGAGCCGGCCCGCCGACGGGCTCGCTCACTGCCCGGGCTCCACGCCCATGCGTTGCAGGAGCTGAAAGACCATGCGCGCCGTGGCCCCCCACAAAGGCGGATCCGCGATCCGAAAGGCGTGCATGCGGTAGCGAAAGCCCTGCCACTCGCGCTCGCCTTGGTCGACGTAGGTCGCCGGATCCACGAGCTCCTCGAAGCTCGGCGTCAAGATGCGCGCGACCTCGGCCTCGCTGGCGATGCGCGGCGCGAAGCTCCCGTCGACGCGCGCGACGTAGGGGTGAATCAGGTAGCCGGTGGGCGTCGGCACCGGCGGCAGGCGGCCCAGCACCGTGACTTGTTCGGGCGGCAAAGCGACCTCTTCGTAGGCCTCGCGCAAGGCGGTGGTGACGAGGTCCGGATCTTCGGGATCCGGCTTGCCACCCGGGAAGGAGATCTGCCCCGCGTGATTGCGAAGGCGACCCGAGCGCTCGGTCAACAAAAGGCGCAGCTTGCCCTCGTGCACGAACCAGGGCGCGAGCACGGCCGCTTGGGCCAAGCCCTGGTGTCGCGGCGGTGGGCTAGCGCTGGCCTCCAGACGTGCTTCGAGCCCCGCGAGACGAGCGAAGGGTCCTCCCGGATCCACGCGCCCGTCCATCGAGGCTCGTCGTCGGTCGCCTACGCTAGACCGAAAAAGAACTTCCGCAGCCGCAGCTGCCGGTGGTGTTGGGGTTCTCGAACTTGAAGCCCGCGCCGGACAAGCCCTCGACGTAGTCGATCTGGGTGCCCATCAGGTACATGAAGCTCATCTGGTCCGAGACGAGCAGCACGCCGTTCGACTCGAAGGTCATGTCGCCCTCGGCCTGCTCGTCGAAGTACAAGTCGTACTGGAAGCCGGCGCAGCCGCCTCCCATGACCTTGACCCGCAAGGCGTAGTGCGCCTCGATCTCCTCGGCCTCCCGGATCTCCGCGACCTTCTCGGCCGCGACCTCGGTCAGGCTCAGGGCCCCCACCATCGCGGCATCGGTGATGGGCTCGGGGGGGGCGGCGTTGCTTTGCGTGGCGGTCTCGCTCATGGCGGAACTCTCGATGTCGCAGCATGAAGGGGCCCCCGCGGGGGGTCAAGGCGGGCCCGGGGCGGCCATTTGGGAGTCGACGCGCAACTTTGCGCCCGGGGCCGTCTAGCGGAGAGTGCGTGGTTGGCGCGGTCTCGAGGGTCGGGCCCCAGCTGGACCGCGCTTCGCGCCGCTTTGGGGGTGGTCTGGGGGTCGAAGGTCACTTTTGACAGCCTTCGTGCGCCCTGACTAGGGTGAGCGCGGGCCTCGCCGGATAAGCTGGCGCCGCCACCCCCCGCCCCCTCGAAATTCCCCATGAAGATCCGTCTCGCGACCCTCACCTGCTCGTTGACCGCCCTCGCCATGCTCGCCGGCTGCGGCGAAAGCCGCGAAGAAAAGCTGCGCCGCGAGATCGGCTACATGAACGCGGGCAAGAAAGACGACAGCGCGCAGATCGAAGAGGTGCCGCCGCACCCCGTTCGAGAGCAGCTGCGTCCCATGCTCGAAAAGCTCTACGCCGGCGAGCGCTTGCCGGACGTCGTCGAGTCGGACGAAGTCTCCGGCACCGACTACGTGATGACCGCGGGTGTGCTCGCGAAGATCAAGCTCAAGCCCGGGCTGAGCACCGACGCGGCCGCGCGCGCCATCATCCACGGCACGGCCGAGGCCGACGCTTGGGTCCCGCGCGACGGAGCGCGGCGCACCTACGCCGAGCAGATCAACAAGGTCAAGAACAGCTTCAAAGAGGAAAAAGAGAAAGTCCTCGCCGCCTACGGTGACCTCAAGCTGCTCGCCTTTTTCAACAACCCCGACACCGCGGCGCTGATCTCCGCCTTGCCGGCCGAAGTCCAAGGCGCGGCCAGCTCGATGGCCTCGGAGTTCACCGGCAACAAAGAGGAGATCTGGGGCCGCTGGATGGAAGTGAAGATGTACGCGCGACGCGTGGTCGCCGGCGACGAGCCCTTCAAGAGCTTGCTGCGCGACATCCGTCGCTCCATCGGCGTCCAAGAGCCCGAGCCGCTGACCTGGGAAGACAGCCACGGCCCGCGCTTCACGGCCTGGTCGAAGGCCCTCAACGGAGACGACGACTTCTTCGCGGCGATGACCAACTTGCGCGAGCTCAAGGACCAAGAGCTCTTTCGCGGAGACACCCACGCCATGTGGCTGATGGAGGGCTCCGACAAGATCCCCGAGAAAGCCAAGGGCACCGAGATCGACCCCGAGCTCGGCTTTGGCGTGCACCGCGAGGACCTCGGCGGTGGCTTCCAGGAGATGATCTTCATCTTCCCCAAGAAGTCGACCGACGCGAAGCTCAAGTACGCCTACCTGCGCTCGCAGGTCTACCGTCACATCTTCTCGGACTTCCAGCTGCTGGCCACCGCCGGCGGTGACTTCGAAGGCGGCATCGTCCCCGACAAGTACGACGAGGTCTACGCCTACTGCGGCTCGGAGGCCGCCGTCGACAGCTTCATCATCGGCTTCAAGAGCAAGTACGACTTGCTCGCCGGCGTCGAGCCGCACGAGAAGAACGAGGACAAGATCCTCAAAAAGGCGCACGACTGCGTGATCGAGCGGGCGACCCCGGACATCAAGATCGCCGATCCCGATGACGAGATGGACGTCGAGGGCTCCGCCCCCGGCTCGCGCCTGGGCCTGTACCAGATGCTCGCCCGCTTCGAGAACGCGGAGCTCGACCTCGAGAAGATGAAAAAAGAGGCGCCCAAGAGCCAAGAGGTGCTCGACGCCGAGGCCTTCTTGAAGGCCAACAAGAACAAGCAAAACTGAGCCGGCGCGCGCGCCGGAGCGAAGCGGCGGGGCTTGCCAGCACGGCAAGCTCCGCCGATGCTTTTGGGCAGTGGCCCGCTCCGCCCGCGAGATTCACGCGCTCTCCGTCGCCGAGGTCGAAGCGCAGGTCAACCGCTTCGCCCTCGACGAGCTCGTCGTCCTGATCGAGCGCGCGAACCAAGAGTACTGGGACGAGCACGATCCGAGCTTGCCCGATCCCCTCTACGACCGACTGGTCGAGGCCCTGCGCGCACGCGAGCCCGAGCACCCCTTGCTCGAGAGCCTGGGCGAGAGCGCCCCGAGCGGCCCCAAGCTCGCGCTCGAGCAAGCCTGGGCCTTGCCCCCGGGCGAGCGCCTCGGTGCCGCCGTCGCCCACCGACGCCCGATGCTGAGCTTGGACAAGTGCTACGACGACGCGGACCTGCTCGCTTGGGCCGCCAAGTTCGAAGGCGAAGTCCTGGTGATGCCCAAGATGGACGGCATCGCCTGCAGCTTGCGCTACGACACCGAGGGGCGGCTGCGCATCGCGGCCACGCGCGGCTCGGGGAGCGAAGGCGAGGACATCACCGTCAACGTGCTGGAGATCGAAGACGTGCCGGCCCAGCTTCCGGCCGAGTTCCTCGACGGCAGCGAGTACGAGCTGCGCGGTGAGATCTACATGCGCTTGTCGGTCTTCAACGCCGACTTCGCCGACACCTACTCGAACCCGCGCAACCTGACCGCGGGCGTGGTCAAAAACAAGGAGCCCGGCTACGCCAAGCGGCACCGCCTCAGCTTTTTTGCCTACGACATCGACGGCCCGAGCTTCGCCGACGAGCGCGAGAAGCAAGCGCGGATCGGGGCGCTGGGCTTCGTCACCGAATTTTGCCGCTTCGTCCCCCGCGACGAGCTGGCCGCCGCCTACCAAGACTTTGCCGAGCGCCGCCCGGAGCTCGACTACGAGATCGACGGCGTGGTCTACCGCGCGTCCTCGGTGGCCGAGCAGCAGCGCCTCGGCGAGACCTCGCATCATCCGCGCTGGTCGATCGCCTACAAGTTCCAAGGCGACAGTGGGGTCACGGATCTGCTCGACGTGCTGTGGTCCGTCAGCCGCACCGGCACGATCACCCCGGTCGCGATGCTCAAAGGCATCGAGCTCTCCGGTGCGGTCATCGGGCGCGCCAGCTTGCACAACCTCGGGCGCTTCGAGCAGCTCGGCCTCAGCGAAGGTTCGACGGTCGAGGTCACGCGTCGCGGTGGCGTCATCCCCAACGTCGAGCGCGTGGTCGAGGCCGGGGAGGGTCCCGCCTACACCGTTCCCACGCACTGCCCGGCGTGTGGCGGTCCGGTCGAGCGTCGAAAAAAGCGCGAGGGCGAGTTCCTCTTTTGTGCCGACCCCGACAACTGCACCGAGGCCCGGCTACGCGAGCTCGAGCACTTCGCCAAGGTCACCAAGATCGAGGGCTTCGGGCCCAAGATCGTCGCGCGCGGCTTCGAAGCCGGCGTGCTGCAAAGCCCGGCCGACTACTACCGCCTCACCCTCGAGCAGCTGCAGAGCTTCGACCGCCTCGGCCGCAAGAGCGCCCAAAACCTGCTCGACGAGATCGCGGCCAAGCGCCAGTTGCCGCTGCCCGTCTTCTTGCGTGCGCTGGGCATCCCGCATCTCGGGGCCCAGTACGCGCAGCTGGTCAGCGACCACCTGCCGAGCCTCGCGCAGATCCGGGCGGCCAAGCCCGAGACCCTGATCGAGATCAAGGGCGTCCAAGAGGCCATCGCGCAGGCCCTGGTCGAGGGCCTCGAGACCCGCGCCGAGCTGATCGACGACCTGCTCAGCGAAGTCGAGGTCCTCGAGCCCAGCCCCGAGGAGATCGCCGCGCGCATGGCCGCGGCCGAGGCGCCCCCCGAAGGGCCCCTCGAGGGCCGCAGCTACTTGTTCACGGGCACCCTCGAGGCCTTCGGCCGCAAAGAGGCCCAGGCGCTCGTCGAAGAACACGGCGGCGTGGTGGGCAAGTCGGTGAACGCCAGCTTGGACGTGCTCGTCGTCGGCGCGGGCCGGGGCCAAAAGAGCTCCAAGCAAAAGAAAGCCGAAGCGCTGATCGAAAAGGGCGAGGCCCTC
>JAUIJR010000302.1 GCA_030431075.1 Polyangia bacterium
CCCCCCAACCCCAACCAGAACGCCAACACCAAAAGGAGCCAGCCATGAACCTCTTCAAGACCATCCTGACCACCGTCACCTTGGGTGGCGCGCTTCTCTTCTCGACCGGCGCCAGCGCGGCTGGACCCGATCGGGCGAGCAAAGAAGGCCGAGGACGCGGCGACAAGATGTGCAGCGTCGTCGAATGCACCGACGCACAGCGCAGCGAGCTGGCCACCATCCGCGCCGAAGCCCGCGACGCCATGAAGCCTCACCGCGAGGCCATCCGCGACGCCCGCACGCAGCTCCAGGCCGCCTTCGGTGCGACGAGCGTGGACACCAACTTGGTCGCGCAGCTCAACGCCAGCATCGACCAGCACGAGTCCGCGCTGCGGGCCATCCGCTCGCAAAGCCGTGTCGCCACCCACGGGGTCTTGACCCCCGAGCAGCGCGAAGCCGCGGCCGAGATGCGAGAGCGACGCGGCAAGGGCAAAGCCCACGCCAAGGGCAAGGCCCACGCCAAGGGCAAGGGCCACGCCAAGGGCAAGGGCCACGCCAAGGGCAAAGCCCACGCCAAGGGCAAGGCCCATGCCAAGGGCAAGAAGAAGGGTCCGGGCAAAGCCAAGGCCGAGGGGCCCCGCGGACCGGCGAACGCCGACGCGAAGACCCGAGGCAAGGGCCCGAACAAGGCCAAGGCCAAAGCCGCGAAGCGTCGAGCCAAGGCCAAAGCCAAGGGCAAGCCCGTCAAGTAGCCTCCCTCCCCCTTTCGCCGAGGCCCCGGTCCATCGTGACCGGGGCCTTTTTTGTCGACTTTTCAACGCTGTCACGCCGATGGGTGACGCGCCGACGCTTTAGAGCTAGAAGTCGCGCCATGCGACGCATCCTTCTCCCCTCGCTCTGCCTGGCGTTCATCGCGCCGGCCTGCGAGAAAACGACTGCTCCCGAACCCGCGCCGGCCCCGGCCGCCACCACCGAGACCACCCCCGAAGAGGACGAGGCCGCCAAGGCCGAAGCCGAAGCCGCCGAGAAGGCCGCGGCCGAAGAGGCCGCCCGCGCCGAGAAGGCCAAGCAGCGCCTCGCCTCGCTCGAGGAGGATCGCAAAGCCGAAGCTGCGCGCTGGACCGACGAGATGCGCGCCGCCGCGAAGAAGCTCGCGGAGACCAAGCACAAGACCACCAAGGCCGGACTTCAAAAGATCGTCAAGGGCACCCACCGCCGCCCCGGCAACGCCGAGCGCGACGCGGCCCGCCACCCCGTCGAGACCCTGACCTTCTTGGGCATCAAGCCCACGATGACCGTGGTCGAAGCCGGGCCCGGCGCCGGCTGGTACACCGAGCTGCTCGCGCCGCTGCTCGCGGCCAAGGGCAAGCTCGTCGTCGACGCGGCCGACCCCGACGGCCCGGAGACCGAAGGCTCGACCTACTACGGTCGCCGCGTGAAGTACTTCATCGAGAGCGCGCCCGAGCTCTACGGCAAGGTCGAGATGCTCATCGCCGGCAAGTCCGAGAACGCCCCCTACGGTCCGGCCGAGTCGGCCGACGCCGTTTTGGTGATCCGTGGCCTGCACGGCACCGCGCGCAGCGGCAAGCTCGGCGAGCGCCTCGCCGACTTCCACGCCGTGCTCAAGCCCGGCGGCATCTTGGGCGTGGTCCAGCACCGCGCGGCCGAGGGCGCCGACTGGGAGCAGACCGCGCCGCAGGGCTACCTGCCCCAAGCCTGGCTCGTCGAGCAGATCGAGGCGGCCGGCTTCGAGCTCGAGGAGGCCTCGGAGATCAACGCGAACCCCAAGGACACGCACGAGTGGGAGCAGGGCGTTTGGACCTTGCCCCCGACCTTGGCCCTCGGCGACACCGACCGCGACAAGTACGTCGAGATCGGCGAGTCGGACCGCATGACCCTGCGCTTCCGCAAGAAGTAAGCCCCCAAAAGCGGGCTCAGCCCCCCGAGGCCCGAGCGCTTCGCCACAATTCGGCGAGGGCTCGGGCCTTTGCTACGCTCCCCGGGTGAGAGTCGCGCGCAGTGCGGGCCTGTTGTTGTTGGGGGTCGCCTTGCCGGCCGCCTGCAGCGAGGGCGCGCCGCACCAAAATCGCGGCGCGACCGACTTCACTCCCGGCGGTCCCGCCATCGTCGCGCCCATCGGCCCGGTCGCATGTGAGATCGAGGTCTTCGACGTCGGCTTCGTCGACATCGAAGAGGACTACTTGCCCGGCGTCGTCACCTGCGAAAACGGTGGCGGCAACCTCGAGGCCCTCAAGGCCCAGGCCATCGCCGCGCGCTCGGTCGCCTACTACGCGATCGAGATGTCGGGCGGGATCTGTGACTCGCAAGAGTGTCAGGTCTACAGCTGTGCGGCCTCGCCCGGGCCCCTCGCCTACCAAGCGGTGAGCGAAACGGCGGGCCAATACCTCAGCTACAACGACGTGCTGACCTACGGCTTTTACGTGGCGGGCGACGACGACGTCACCGCCCCGAGCTGCGTGGGGACGGCGACGACGGGCACGGAGATCTACGTCACCTACAACGAGGGCCAGACCGGCACCCAAGTCGAGCAGACCAACCTCGGCTGGGTCCATGACCCCGGCGACAACGGCTACGGACAAAACCGTGGCTGCATGTCGCAGTGGGGCGCCCGCTGCCTCGAGAACTCACTCGGCTACGAGTTCATGGACATCCTGCGCTTTTACTACGGAGCCGACATCGAGCTGCTGCAAGCGAGTGGGCCCTGCCTCGGCGACGGCGATGGCGATGGCGACGGTGACGGCGACGACGATGGCGGAAGTTTCGAAGACGGCAGCGCGAGCGACGAGAGTGCCGAATCCGGCGATGGCGACGGCGATGGCGACGCGACCGGAGCCGAGTCCGGAGATGACGAGAGCACGAGCCAAGGCGAGGCCTCTGCGAGCGACGACGACGGCGGCGTCGGAACCGGCGAGGACGGCTTCGAGATCGGCAGCAGCGACGCCGGCGTCAGCGAGGATGGCGGCGCGAGCTCGGGCTGCGCATGCAACGGCGGCGCGACCCCACGAGGAGGAAGCGCCGCTTGGGGGTGGCTCGTCTTGGCCTCAGCCGGCGTTGGGTTTCGCCGCCGGCGCTTCCGGCTTGGCCGGCGCGGGCTTGGCCGGCGCGGGCTTCTTGGGCGCTGATCCGGCCGGCGTACCTGTGGCCGCGGGCGCGCCCGCGGGAGCCGGCGGGGCGGCGCCACCGGGCAAGAGGCGGATCGAGGCGATCGAGCGACGGTCTTCGTCGATCGGGACGATCGTGATGCGGTCGTAGCCCTTGCTGACGGCCGACTTGGGCACCTTGATGCGACGCTGCACCAACTTCTTGCGCATCTTGCCCCAACGCGGCGAGAGCTCGGACTTGCCGACCTGCTCGGTGCCATTGAAGAACTTCACCCGGTAGCGAAAGGCATTCCCGAAGACGACCTCGATCTGGGGCGCCTTGGCCAGCTTGCCCAGGTCGATCTCGACTCCGTCTTTCCCGAGCTTGGTCGTCCCTTTCTTGTCCCAGTTGTCCTTGTCGGGACGGAACTTCCGGCCCATCTCGTCGAGGCTCTTGGAGACGAGCCCCGCGGTCGCCCCGTCGTCGTCGTGCTCGATCTCGGCAACCTCGGCCTTGGCGACCTGGCGTGCCGGTTGGGGATCAGGGGAGAGACAAGCAGCAAGCCCAAGGCCGGCAGCGAGGACAAAAAGCAAACGAGTTCGCATGAGGCTCCGTCGGCCGCGGAGCATACACGATGCGCCCAGGCTCCCCACGCCCCGTCGCTTTTTCGGTGCGCGCAACGCGCATGTCGCTACGGCGCCCTCCAAAAGGCTGGGTCCGACTCGCCCAGCTGGTGTAGCTTCCGGCCATGCAATCGTCCCGCTTGGGTCTTTGGTTGGCCCCTATGGCGCTGTTCTTGGCGTGCACGGAGGCCAAGCCCGAAGGAAGTCAAATCGACAACGGCGATGAGACGGCGGCGCCCTCGGGAGATCCGAGCGCGAGCCGACGCCTCGACTGCTCGAAGCTCGAGGCACCCCCCGCGGGTGCGACCCCGACGGACACGCTCGCGCAGCCCCCGACCCCGCCCCCGGCCGAAGGTGGCGAGATCGTCTACGGCGAAGGCTTCCAAGGCGAGCCCCTCGCGACCAAGACCTCTCCCGGTGGCGTGAAGATGGAAGACTTCGTGATCGGCACCGGCGCCGAGGTGCAAGCGGGGCAGCCCGTCGACGTGCACTACACTGGCTGGACCAGCACCGGCATCCGCTTCGACAGCTCTCTCGATCGCGGCAAGCCCTTCACCTTTCCGCTCGGCCAAGGCCGCGTCATCAAGGGCTGGGACGAAGGCCTCGTCGGCATGAAGGTCGGCGGCAAGCGACGCCTGACCATCCCGCCGGAGATGGGCTACGGCGAGCGCCAAGCCGGAAAGATCCCGCCGAACTCCACCTTGATCTTCACCGTCGAGGTCATGAAGCCGCTGCCGCAGCCCAAGCCCGAGTCGGCCTACGCGGGCGCGCCCAAGCGCACCTTCACCACCGAGGGTGGCACCAAGGTCGAGGTCTTCGCCGAGGGTACGGGCCCCGAGGCCAAAGCCGGTGACTCCGTCTCGGTCCACTACACCGGCAAGCTCAAAGACGACACGGTCTTCGACAGCTCCGTCCCCCGTAAGCAGCCGATCGATTTCCCCTTGGGGAGCGGCCGCGTGATCAAGGGCTGGGACGAGGGCGTCGCCGGCATGAAGGTGGGCGAGCTTCGCCGCCTCACGATCCCGGCCGACCAGGGCTACGGCCCCCAGGCCAAGGGCAAGATCCCCGCGAACTCGGAGCTGATCTTCACGGTCGAGATGATGCGCGTCGCGCCGGGCAAGTAGCTCGCCCCCGCGCCCGAAAAAGAAGCGCAGGCCCCACCGGGGACCTGCGCTTCTTCTTGCCCGCGCGTCGACTCAAGCGGCGGTCGAGGGCGAGTCGTGGCCTTTGTCGAAGCCGAGCCCCAGGTGGGGGCCGACCTCCAAGCCTGCCTCGTCCGCGGGTGTCAGCACCGCCTCGAGCACCTGGCTCATCTCCTCGACGGGGATGAACTCCATCTGCGCGCGCACGCTTTCGGGCACTTCGTCGAGCTCCGCCTCGTTGTGGGCGGGCAAGACGATGCGGCGGATCCCCGCGCGATGTGCCGCCAAGACCTTGGCCTTGATCCCGCCCACTGGGAGCACGCGCCCGCGCAAGGTCACCTCACCGGTCATCGCGGTGTCCGAGCGGACACGTCGCCCCGTGAAGGCCGAGCACAGCGCGGACAAGATGGTGACGCCGGCCGAAGGCCCGTCTTTGGGCACCGCGCCCGCCGGCACGTGGATGTGCAGGTCCTCTCGATCGGCGAAAGCCGGGTCCACGCCGAGGGCCTCGGCGTGGCTGCGGACCCAGCTCAAGGCCGCGCGCGCCGACTCCTTCATCACGTCGCCGAGCTGCCCGGTGATCGTGAGCTGTCCTTTGCCGGCCATGCGCGTGATCTCGACGAAGAGGATGTCGCCCCCGACGGGCGTCCACGCCAAACCGGTGGCAACGCCGGGCACGGCCGTGCGCTCCGCGACCTCGTCGCGAAAGCGCGGTCGTCCGAGTACCTCGCGCACCAGCGCCTCGTCGACGCGGATGATCCCGGCGCTCTCCTCTGTCGTTCGCGCCACGCGCAGGGCGACCGCACGCGCGACCTTGCCGAGCTCGCGGCCGAGCTGACGCACGCCCGCCTCCCGGGTGTAGGCGTCGATCAGCTTCGAGAGGGCCTGCTCGTCGAAGCGAACGATGGCCGGATCGACCGCGTTGTCCTCGAGGCTGCGCCGCACCAGGTGGTCGCGGGCGATGGCCTGCTTTTCTTCGCGGGTGTAGCCCGTGACCTCGATGATCTCCAGGCGGTCGCGCAGCGGCGCCGAAAGATTCGAGAGGTCGTTGGCCGTGGCGATGAAGAGCACCTCGGAGAGGTCGAACTCCATGTCCAGGTAGTGGTCGGTGAAGGTGTGGTTTTGTTCCGGGTCCAAGATCTCGAGCAAGGCCGACTCGGGCGCGCCCCCATTGTAAGAACGCGAGAGCTTGTCGACCTCGTCGAGCAAGATCACCGGGTTTTTGGCCTTGGCCTTGCGCAGGGCGCCGATGATGCGGCCCGGGAGCGCGCCGACGTAGGTGCGCCGGTGGCCGCGCAGCTCCGCTTCGTCGCGCACGCCCCCCAAGGCCAGGCGAACGAAGGGTCGACCGGTGGCCTCGGCGATCGAGCGCCCGAGCGAGGTCTTGCCCACTCCGGGAGGTCCGGCGAGACACAGGACGGTCCCCTTGCGTTGTCCGCCGAGTTTGAGCACGGCCATGTGCTCGAGGATGCGTCGTTTCACGTCGGCCAGACCGTGATGGTCGGCCTCGAGCTGCGCCTCGATCGCGTCGAGGTCCTCGCGCGTCGTCGCCCGTGCGTCCCAGGGCAAGTCGGCGATCACCTCGAGATAGGTTCGCGCCACGTTCGACTCGGGATGGCCGTCGGGCAACTTCTCGAGTCGCTCGAGCTCGCGGTCCACGATCTCGCGCGCCTCTTCGCTCAAGGGGAGCTCGCGCAGTCGATCCGCGAGGCGCACACGGCCGCGCTCGCCGGCATCGCCTTCGCCTTTGCCCTCGCCGAGTTCGGCTTGCAGCGCGCGGATCTGTTCACGCAAGAGCACCTCGCGTTGCTGACGCTCGAGTCGACGGCGAACCTCGCCGCGTACCTTGTGACGAAGCTGGCCCAGGTCCCGTGCCTCGCGGAGGCGCTCGCTGACGAAGCGCACGCGCTGGTCGACATCGACGGCGGTGAGCACCTCGACCGCCTGCGACTGCGAAAGGTCGAGGACCGCCGCGATGGCGTCGGCTACCCCACCGGGGCTCGCACCTTCACT
>JAUIJR010000303.1 GCA_030431075.1 Polyangia bacterium
ATGGGTGGAGAGTTCGCGCCCTCCCCTTCCCCGATGCCGAGGATCGGGCCACAGCGCCAGATTCCGGACGCCAAGTCGACGCCGCCGACCGGCGGAAGGTCGAAAAACTCCGCAGCGCCGCCGCGCCTGGACATCGAAGTGAGCAGCCAGGGCGGCACCCTTCGCGTCGAGCGCGTCCATCCCGGTGGACTGGGCGCACGCCTCGGTCTTCAACCCGGCGATGAGATCACCGAGCTCAACGGCCAAAAGGTGTCGAGCCCCGACCAGATCCGTGCGGCCCTCGAGGCCAGCCCGGGGCGCACTTCGGTCTCGGCCCGACGTGGCTCGGGGCAGATGAGCTCGACCCTGATCGGGGGCTAAAGCTCGTCGAGGGTCAACTTCGAGGGTCAGTCCGCCTGCGCGGGCTGGCCCTCTTCGTCTTTGCACACGGGGCCCTCGCCGCAGCTACCCGCACAACAGAGCACCGGGCGACGGTCGACGGCCATCAAGAGTTCGTCCGGCTTCACGCGGCGCCTCGCTATCTTGGCGTAGCTGATCGTGCCGTCTTGCTCGATCACATAGGCGGCGTGCAAGGCCAGCTCACCGACGTCGGGGTTCTCGAGCCCCCAGCGGCGAATGTTGAGGTACTCCGGATCCGAGAGCAGCGTGAACTCGAAGCCCTTGGTCTCGGCCCACGCCGCCGAAGTCTCGGGCGGGTCGACGCTCAAGGTCACCACCTTCACCCCGCGCGCTTTGAACTCTTCCAAGTTGGCCTGCAGCTTCCCGAGCTGCGAGTTGCAAGCGGGTCACCAGTCGCCGCGATAAAACAAGAGCACGACGCGCGAGGTCGCCAGCGCGTCGCTGAGCACGAAGGGGGCCCCGGTCGAAGTCAGCGCCTCGATCTCCGGCGCCCGCTCGCCCAAGGTCGGGGCCTCGGGCGCGAAGCGGTAGGCGCCGTAGGCCGCGTCGTCGATGCGCACAAAGGCGCCCGCGGCCGGGCGCGTGGGCTCGGCATTCGTCGCTTGGGCCGTCGATGCCGTGGCGGCCGGCTTGGCGCAGGCCATCGCGGCGAGCAGGGCCAGCCCCAAAGGCGCGCGAAGTCTCCTCCCCAGCACGCGCACAGCATAGCCCCGAAGGCGGGGGCGTCCCGTCAGCGCAAGACGCAATTGTCGATGAGGCGCGCGCCGGCGAATTTGACGGCCAGCGCCAGCACCGAGGGTCGATCGACGGTGGCGTCGTCCGCCCAGGGCTCCAGCGTTTCCGCGTCCGAAAGGGTGACGTAGTCGATCTCGCCGACCGAAAGCACGGTCTTCGCGTCGGCGAGCAAGGCCGCCACGCGTCGCTCGCCCGCGGCCCAGCGCGCCTCGACCGTGCGCAGAAAGCCCGACAGCGCCAGCGCCTTTTGGCGCTCTTCGGCTGAGAGGTAGGCGTTGCGACTCGACATGGCCAGGCCGTCGGCCTCGCGCACGATGGGCATGCCCACGACCTCGCCCGCAAAGAAGAGCTCGGCGTGCATGCGCTTGATGATGGCGAGCTGCTGGTAGTCCTTTTGTCCGAAGACGTTCACGTCGGCGCGCACCAAGTTGAACAGCTTGCTGACCACCGTGCACACGCCGCGAAAATGCGTCGGCCGGGAGGCGCCGCACAAGCGCTGCTCGAGGCCCTCGACTTGCACCCACACGGGCGGTCCCGGGCGGTACATGATCTCGGGATCCAGCGGACAAAAGGCGACGTTGGCCCCGGCCGCCTCGGCCTTGGCCAGGTCCCCGGCTTCGTCGCGCGGATAGATCTCGAGGTCTTCGCCGGCGGCGAACTGCGTCGGGTTGACGAAGATCGACAAGAGCACCTCGCCTTCGGGCACGCGGCGTCGCGCCTCTTCGACCAAGGAGAGATGACCCGCGTGCAGGTAGCCCATGGTCGGCACGAAGCCCACGCCTCGCCCGGCCGCCTCGGCCTCGGCCCGCCATGCGAGCAGCGAGGGGATGTCGCGCAGGATCTTCATGCGGGGCCGTAGCCTCCCGAACCCGAGCCCGAACCCGAATCAGAGCCCGAGCCCGCATCAGAGCCGGTGCCGCCCTTGCCCAGACCAAAGGAGTTCTCATCGCCCGGGAAGCTGCGCTCGCGGACCTCGCGGGCGTAGTCGTTCAAGGCCTCGCGCACGGTGCCGGCGAGCTCGGCGAAGCGCTTGACGAACTTGGGCTTGAAGCCGTCGTCGAGGCCGAGCAGGTCTTGGATCACGAGCACCTGCCCGTCGCAGCCGACGCCGGCCCCGATGCCGATGGTCGGGATCCGCAGCGCCGCGCTCACGCGCTTCGCCAAGGGGGCCGGAATGCCCTCGAGCACCAGGGTGTAGCAACCGGCCTCTTGCAGGGCCAAGGCCTCGCGCTCGAGCTCGGCCGCCGCCTCTTCGTCTTTGGCTTGCACCTTGAATCCACCGAAGGCGTGGACCGACTGCGGCGTCAAGCCGAGGTGGCCCATCACCGGGATGCCGGCCGCCGTAATCCGGCGCACGGCCTCGAGCACGCGCGCGCCGCCTTCGAGCTTGACCGCCTCGGCCCCGCCTTCGCGCACCAGGCGACCGGCGTTCTCGAGGGCCTGCTCGGGCGAGACCTGGTAGCTCATGAAGGGCATGTCCGCGACGAGGTGCGCGCGACGCAGGACGCGGCGCACACATCGGGTGTGGTAGGCGACCTCTTCGACCGAGACTTCGAGGGTGTGCTCGCGGCCTTGCATCACCATGCCCAGGCTGTCGCCGACGAGCACGATGTCGACCTCACTTTGATCGACCAGGCGCGCGAAGGTGGCGTCGTAACAGGTGACCATTACGATCGGGCGGCCTTCGCTTTTTTGGCGGACCAAGCTGGGGACGGTGACGCGCTTGCGGCCTTCGGTCATGGCGGCGCAGTGTACTCGCGGCCGCCGCCGCTCGCATGGGGCGGACGCGCTATCCGCCCAAACGTCCCGGTTTTTGCTCGAGGCGCGCGATGTGGCGCTCGGCCAGGCGACGCTCCGGCGCCTCGACGGCCTCCATCTGCGCGTAGGCGCGAAAGAGCTTCACCGCGATCTTGCGATCACTGTCGCCACCGAGACTCGATCGCAAGGCGAGAAAGTAAACCCGCTCGTGCAAGGGCAAGTAGGTCTCGAGCCGCTGAAGGATCAGGGCGCTGCGATCGTTGGCATGCGCGCGATACAGCAGCCGCCGCGAGCCCTCGTCGTCCCCCGCCCGATCGAGCACCAAGGCGTAGACCACCGAGGCCAAGAGGCGCTCGTCGGCGTTGCGGTTGTCCCGGCTTTGCAGGGGGGCGCGGACGTAGGCCTCGCGGGCGGCTACCTGGGCCATCTCGAGGTCTCCGCCGTAAAGCGCGAGCAAGGCCTCGAAGCGACGCATCTGCACCTCGGAGACGTCGCCGCGGGCCCGCGCCCGGGCCGTCGCCGCGCGCGCCAAGTCCAAGCGACCCAAGCTCATCGCCACGCGCGCGCGCCAAAAATCCAGCTGGGGCGGGGTCGCCTCGCCGCGACGTCGAGCTTCGGCCTCGGCCTCGTCGAACCACGCGAGGGCCCGCTCGCGACTGCGCTCGAGCTCTTCGCGCGCCTCGTCCAGCGAGACCCCGGCGTCGAGCGCGTCGGGGAGCCGCACGAGGTGCAAGGACTCCTTGCGAGCGGCGATCACGAGCACCGGCACGGCGTGCGGACACTCTTCGGCGCGCTGCGCCCAGGTGTGCTCGGCCCCCAAGCTCTGCGCGCGATCGGTGAAGGTCGGCAAGGCCCGTTGGGCCTCGAGCACCCGCTCGGCGCACACGCTCCACTTGTTGCCGCCGTGCTTGCCCCACGCGGTCAAGGTCGCGCCAGGGGGCTCCGCCTTCGCCGGGCCCGCGGCCAGCCACGCCCCTAGGGCAGCCAGACACGCGAGGCGATGCGGAACCATGCGCACGAACGAAGTATGCGCGCCTCGACGGCCGGGGTCCCGCCGCGCGTGACTTTTTTTGGGGCGACGCCCGGCGGTGCCAAGCTCCGCGCATGTCTGCGCCCGGCGAACCCAGGCCCGCTCCCCCGACGCCGATGCATTTGCGCATCGCGCGCGGCGCGGGTTGGCTCCTCGGGCAGTGTGCGGCCCTCTCCTTGCGGGGACTTCGAGCCTTTGCCGCCTGGTCTCGCCGCCACCGCGGACCCCTCGCTCGCAGCTTCGAGCGCCTTGCGTGGTGGGGTGCGCTGGCCTTGGTGACCTTGGCCGGTCACGACCTCGTCAGCGGCTTCGCCTCGGACACGGCCTTCGCCCGGATCCCCTGGCTCGCCCTGGTCGCCTTTGCCTTGTGCGCCGGGGTCTGTTTTTCGACGCCCGCGTCGCAGCTTCGCAAAGGCGCGATGGTGCTCGGCAGTGGCGCCGCCGCCTTGGGCCTGCTGGCCTGGGCGAGCACCACGATCTCCTGAGCGCGAGGGCTCAGTAGCGCAGCACGCTGGCCGCCCAGGTCAAGCCGGTGCCAAAGGCCGTAAAGGCCAGCAGGTCACCGCGCTCGATCCGCCCCTCGCCGAGCGCGTCGTGCAAGGCGATCGGAATGGTCGCGGCCGAGATGTTGCCGTAGCGCTGCACGCACACATAGGTGCGCTCGGCCGGGATGCCGACGCGCTCGCCCGTCGCGCTGATGATCCGCGCGTTCGCTTGGTGCGGGATCAACAACTTGATGTCGTCGGGCTCGACGCCCGCCGCGGCCATCGCCTCTTGGGTCGAGCGCACCATGCACGCGACGGCGTGACGAAAGACGGTGCGGCCTTCCATGTGCACGACGTGCTTTTTGTCCGCGACGCTCTCCTCGCTCGCGGGCATCTGGGTGCCACCGGCCGGCTGATACAAGATCGGCGCCAAGGTGCCGTCGGCGCCCCAGTTCGAGGCGAGCAGCCCTTGGCTGCCGTCGCCCGACTCGATGATGGCCGCGCCGGCGCCATCGCCGAACAAGACGCAGGTGCTGCGGTCTTCCCAGTCGAGCACGCGGCTCATGACCTCGGCTCCGACCACGCCGATCCGCTTGGCCGTGCCGCCGATCAAGAGGTTCGCGGCGATCTCGAGGGCGTAGAGCCAGCCGGTGCATCCGGCCGAGACGTCGAAGGCCGCCGCCCCGGGCAGCTTGAGCGCGCGCTGCGTCCAGCAGGCGGTCGAAGGAAACACCGTATCCGGCGTCGAAGTGGCCACGATGATCGCGTCGAGGCTGTCGAGGGCGACCCCGGCGTTCTCGGCCGCGGCGCGCAAGGCCCCGGCCGCGTAGGTGGAAGTCGAGGCGTCGTCGGGCGCGATACGGCGCTCCTCGATCCCGGTGCGGTCGCGGATCCAGGTATCGGTGGTATCGACCAGCGCCTCGAGGTCCGCGTTGGTCATCACCCGCTCGGGCAGCGAGGTCCCAGTGCCCAGGATCTTCAGTGACTTTTGGATCTTCTCGGGGGGCATGCGGCGGACCCTCGTCCTTCGCGGGACCTTAGTCCCTGCGCCCCCCATTTGAAAGCGAGCTGGCGATGACCTTCACATCGACTATCGTTGCGCACGCGAATGCGCGCCTTCTTCTACGTCGTCACCGCGCTGTGGCTGCTGGCCCACGTGTATCTCGGGCGACGACTCGTAGATGCGTCTCGACTCGCCGATAAACGTAGTGTTCGCGCGCTGGGATGGCTTTTGCTCACCGCCCTGGCCGCCTTGCCGCTGATCACGATGGCGGTGCGCAGAAGTTCGCGCACCGGCGAAGACACCCTCGCGGTGATGGGCTTCACGTCGATGGGCTTTTCGACCCTGCTCATCATGGCCGTGCTCGGCATCGACCTCGTCTTGCTCGCGCGCTGGGTCTGGCGTCGCTTTCGCGCCGCCGCTTCGGCAAAGGCGCGCCCAGAAGCCCAGACAGACGCCCAGACGGTCGCTCAGACAGGAGCCCAAACTGAAGGCCAGACCGAAGCCCAGACGCCGGGTGACGCCGAGGTGGACCCGGGCCGCCGACGCTTCTTTGGAGATCTGGGTCGCGCCGGCGTGGTCGGCGGCGCCGGCGGACTGACGACCCTGGGCTATGTGCATGCGACCCGCGTGCCTCCGGTCCGCGAGGTCGAGGTGCCCATCGCGGATCTGCCCGCGGCCCTCGAGGGCTACAAGATCGCCCAGCTCACGGACATCCACATCGGCCCGACGATCCACGGCGAGTGGCTGCGCGAAGTCGTCGCGCGGGTCAACGGCCTCGAGCCGGATCTGGTCGCCGTCACCGGCGACGTGGTCGACGGCCTGGTGCCGCAGCTCGCCTCCGAGGTGGCCCCCCTCGCCGAGCTTCGCGGACGCGACGGCGTCTACTACGTCACCGGCAACCACGAGTACTACTGGGACGGCCTGGCCTGGTGCCGCCACTTCGCGTCGCTGGGCATGAAGGTGCTGGTCAACGCCCACGAGATCATCGAGCGCGAAGGGGCGCGACTCCTGGTCGGCGGCGTCAGCGACTACCGCGCCGGCGCGCGCGTGCCGGGACACAAAAGCGACCCGGCCGCCGCCCTCGCCGGCGCGCCCGAGGTCGACTTGCGCGTGCTGCTCGCCCACCAGCCGCGCTCGATCTACAAGGCCGCGAGCGCCGGCTTCGACCTGCAACTGAGCGGCCACACCCACGGCGGACAGTTCGTCCCCTTCGCGTGGATCATCTCTTGGGTGCAACCCTACGGCCACGGCCTACACCGCCACGCCGACGGCCCGTGGATCTACGTCTCCCGCGGCACCGGCTACTGGGGCCCGCCCAACCGCCTCGGCGCGCCTTCGGAGATTTCCCTGCTTACGCTGCGGCGGGCGTAAAAAGATAGATGACCGCCCGGGGGGACCCAGGCGGTCGAGTG